>NZ_DAMBSA010000052.1:0-12030 GCF_032054795.1 Pantoea sp. CTOTU49201 | reverse complement strand
ATCTTATAGCTTTCGCAGCCGTAATTTCATAAATGGAAAAGAAAGCTATAAGAGGCAGAAGAAGCGCAAACCCTAGTAAAGATTTTAACATCTCGCAAGTTGGCAGGATAAAACACGGGTAGATAGCATGCTTGAGGGAGGTCGCCATGGATGGCGACCCAACAAATCACGCCAACTTCTGCTGCAAAAATGCCATAAACACCCGATTGATCTCACTGCGTTGGCGATGCTGCGGATAAAGCGCATTGAGATGCAGCGAGGTCGGTTGCCACTCTTCTAACACCGTCACCAGCTCACCGCTTGCCAGTGCCGGTGCCACAATAAACTCCGGCAGCAGAATCAGCCCCAATCCCGCCACCGCCGCGTCACGCAGCATTTCCCCGTTGTTACTCACCATCGGCCCATGCACGCTGATCACTTTGCGCTGGTCGCCGTTAAACAGTTCCCAGCCGGTTTGGCTTTCGCGTCCGTAGCGTAAACACAAATGCTCGCTCAGCTCCTCCGGCGTACGCGGCGCGCCTGCGCCTTGCAGGTATGATGGGCTGCCACAGATCACGCGGCGAAACTCGCCCAGCCGCTTAGCGATCAGGCTCGAATCTGGCAGCGTACCGATGCGAATCGCCATATCAAATCCTTCGCCGACCATATCGACATGACGATCCGCCAACTCAACCTGAAACTGCAAGCCTGGATGCAGGCTAAGAAACTCGGCAATAAACGGCGACAGATGGCTGATACCAAACGACATCGGCACGCTCAGGCGAAAGCTGCCTTGTAGTACCTGACGACGGCCCGATACGGCCAGCTCGGCTTCCTGCACATCATCCAGAATGCGCTGCGCGTGCTGGGCAAACAGCTGGCCGTTATCGGTCACCGACAGCTTACGCGTGTTGCGATTCAGCAGCCGCGCGCCGAGTGACTCCTCCAGCGCGGCAATGCGGCGACTGACATACTGCTTCGACAGCATCAGCTGTTCAGCGGCGGCGGTGAAGTTACCGGCTTTGATCACGGCTACATAAATACGGAGATCTTCAATCTGCATATTGTCCACTTATCGGTGACAGTCATTGTCATTATGACGCATTGTTAGGCAAATCAGTTTACGTATACTTGTTTGCAACGGGAAGGGCAATCGCCCCCCAACAGCAAATTTGAGGAGCAGACCATGATTGAACAACGCCTGTCAGAACAACGCGGAGTGGGTGACCACGGTTGGTTGAATTCGCATCATACGTTCTCTTTCGCCAGTTACTGGGATCCAAAACAAACCGGCTTCTCAGACTTGCTGGTGATCAATGATGACCGCGTTGCACCGGGTCGCGGCTTTGGTGCACATCCGCACAACAACATGGAGATCATCTCCTACGTGCTGGAAGGCGCGCTGGAGCATAAAGACTCCATGGGCACCGGTTCGGTGATTGTGCCGGGTGATGTGCAGCTGATGAGCGCCGGTAGCGGCGTCACGCACAGCGAGTTCAACCACTCGAAAACCGACAATGTGCACTTCCTGCAGATCTGGATCGTGCCTGGCGAACGTAACTCGCCTCCGGGTTATCAGCAGATTTCAGTGGCGGAAAGTGACAAACGCGGTCAGCTGCGCCTGATTATTTCGCCGGAAGGGGAAAACGGTTCGCTCAGCGTGCGTCAGGATATCCGCATTTATGCAGGACTTTTTGACGGTGTCGAGCAGCAAACCCTCGCGCTGGATGCCGATCGTTACGCCTACATTCACGTAGCACGCGGCAGCATCGAAGTAAACGGCGTGAAGTTCAAAGAAGGCGACGGCGCACGCGTTCGCAACGAAAGTGCGCTGCAGTTTGCTAATGGTGATGATGCGGAAGTGCTGGTGTTTGATCTACGTCCGCTGGAAGTGAATCATCCGCAGCGTTAATGTTTAAAAAGAGAACAAAGAGCAGTGCGAGCCATCGCGCTGCTTTTTTTTATGCGCGATCACAGCGGTTGTAACACTTTTTCTTAACATTAATTGCAGTGATTAAGATCGCAATAATTATTTCCATACTCTCTTTAATAGTTAGCCAATGAACCTAAGCATCACGGCTTAACATGGAGAGGGCAGCATGCAAGAAAAAATCCCCGGAACGCGCTGGTATCGCGTCATCGCCCCAATTCTCATTACCTGCATTGTCTCATTCATGGATCGCGTCAATATCAGCTTTGCGCTGCCTGGCGGCATGGATCAGGATTTGGCGATCACCAGCCAAATGGCTGGCGTAGTGAGCGGCATCTTCTTTATCGGTTATCTGTTTTTACAGGTGCCGGGCGGACGTATCGCGGTGAATGGCAGCGGCAAACGCTTTATTGCCTGGTCGCTGACCGCGTGGATGGTGGTCTCGATCGCCACCGGTTTTGTCACCAACCAATATCAATTGCTGGCGCTGCGTTTTGTGCTGGGGATTTCCGAAGGCGGCATGCTGCCGGTGGTGTTAACCATGGTAAGCAACTGGTTCCCGGAAAAAGAGCTGGGACGCGCCAACGCCTTTGTCATGATGTTCGCGCCGTTAGGCGGCATGTTCACCGCGCCGATATCGGGTTACATCATTAATGTGCTGGACTGGCGCTGGCTGTTCATTATCGAAGGCCTGCTTTCTGCCGTGGTGCTGCTGGTGTGGTGGCTGGTGATTGCCGATCGTCCCGAAGAGGCGCGCTGGTTACCGGCACGTGAAAAGGAGTATTTGCTGCGCGAACTGGCGCGCGAAAAGGCACAGCATTTGAAAAAGGAACCGGTCAGCAAAGCGCCGTTGAAAGCGGTGTTTCGCAACTCGGGCCTGATGAAATTGGTGGCGCTCAACTTCTTCTATCAAACCGGCGATTACGGTTACACGCTGTGGCTGCCGAGTATCCTGAAAAATCTCACCGGCACCAATATGGCGGGCGTCGGCCTGCTGGCGGCGATTCCTTTTGTGGCAACGGTGCTCGGTATCTACGCCATTTCATGGTTAAGCGATCGCACCGGCAAGCGCCGTTTGTGGGTGATGGTGTCGCTGTTCTGCTTTGCCGCTGCGTTGCTGGCGTCGGTGGTGCTGCATGACAACATTGTCGCCGCCTATATCGCGCTGGTGGTGTGTGGCTTCTTCCTCAAAGCGGCAACCAGCCCGTTCTGGTCGATTCCCGGACGTATCGCTGCGCCAGAAGTGGCGGGCAGCGCGCGTGGCGTAATCAATGGTTTGGGTAATCTGGGCGGATTCTGCGGACCGTACTTAGTCGGGATCATGACGCTGCTGTATAGCCAAAATGTGGCGATCTGCTGGCTGGCGGGTTCGCTGGTGATCGCGGGAATCTTTACGCTGTTACTGCCGAAAGAGTGCGATATCAATCCGTCTGAAACGCGCCAAGATATGAAAGAAAATCATTTGATGAGTGTGAAACATTGAGTGAAGCGAGGCTGGCACTATTCTGAATATTAACCGTAGAAAGTTATAATAAATAAAAAGGGAGCGCCTGATGAGGTGCTCCCTTTTTAATGCATCAATCAATCGACAGATTGTGAATAGCCAGCGCAGCGCGCGCCGCTTCTTTGCCTTTCTTAATGAAGTGCTCGGTATAGAAGTTTTCGATAACATCAACCGGCTGGAAATTATGCGGTGTTAATGACACGGAGAACACCGGCACGTTGGTGGTCAACTGCACATTCATCAGACCATCAACTACTGCAGCGGCAACGAAATCATGGCGATAGATACCACCGTCAACCACCAGCGCAGCGCAGACAATCGCATCGTATTTGCCGGTTTCGGCCAAACGCTTAGCCAGCAGCGGCATTTCAAATGCGCCAGGTACTTCAAGCACTTTTAATTCTGCTTCTACGGATTGATCGGCTAATTCTTTTTCAAAACCCACCAGGGCATTATGGACAATTTCTTTGTGCCAGCCGGCTTTAATAAATGCAATTTTAATATTCTTCATGGATATTCCGACATCACCTGTAATTGGTTCTTGCGCATAAAATAATGTGTTTGTATACCATATGTTGCACTCCTGATCTACAAACAGGGCGTAGCGATAAATGCCTTGCTGCTTATTTCCATGTAAACGATCTGGTTATTCCGCGCTTGACGGCGACCATCGCCTGCAATACAAATAGACGCGTCGGGGGAGTCTCGCCAAAGAGACTGAGAGGCTAATAGCGCACTGCGCGGCTTAGCGACCCTTTGAACCTGACCCAGTTGATACTGGCGTAGGAAGACTGACAGTCTTGTTCTTTGGGCTGTCTGGCGCTCAGGCTAGCTTGATGGTTGCGCCATTTCCCTTCTCCTGTATCTGCGGGTCTCAGCTAACACTGAGAGGCCGATGTGAATTCCCCCTTTTTGAATATCCCGGAACCGGCGCTGTGAGCCGCTGGAGCGTGCTCGGCTGCGGCGTGGCGGGCTTGTGCGTGGCCACTTTGCTGGCGGAACGCGGCGAAGACGTCGAGGTGATTGGCGATGACGCGCGCCGTCCGGCATCGTGGTTTGCTGGCGGCATGCTGGCGCCCTGGTGTGAAGCCGAAAGCGCGCCGCGCGACGTCATCACCCTCGGACAACACGCCGCCGCATGGTGGCAGCAGCGCGTTAGCAGCGTCGAGCATCAGGGCACGTTGGTGGTTGCGCCGCCGCGCGATAGCCAGGAACTCAACCGTTTCGCCCGTATGACCGAGCAGCATCAATGGGTCGATCCCGCCAACATTGAACCGGCGCTGGAAGGGCGCTTTGCGCGCGGTCTGTTTTTCGCCGGAGAGGCGCATCTCGATCCGCGTCTGGCACTGCAGGAGATGCGAGACAAGTTGATCGCGCGCGGCGTGCCATTCAACAATCATGCACCAGGCGGCCAGATTATCGATTGTCGCGGCATCCACGCCGCGCCGGAACTGCCCCGCCTGCGTGCGATGCGCGGTGAAATGCTGATTCTGCACAGCGATGAAGTGCAGTTTTCCCGCCCAATTCGTCTGCTGCATCCGCGTTTTCCCTGCTATCTGGTGCCGCGTCGCGGCGGCCAATTTATGCTCGGCGCCACCATGATCGAGAGCGAAGACGCCAGCGCCATCAGCGCGCGAGCCATGATGGAGTTGCTCAGCGCCGCCTACGCCATCCATCCGGCTTTAGCCGAAGCGCGCGTCATTGAGAGTGGCAGCGGGCTGCGTCCGGCTTATCCAGCGAATCTGCCGGAAATCCACTATCACAATCACATCTTTTATCTCAACGGCATGTATCGCCACGGTTTTCTGCTGGCACCGATGCTGGCAGAGCAGCTGATGCAGCGTCTTTCTGGGGAATTTAAAAATGAACATTCAGCTTAACGGCCGCACCATCAGCACCCAGGCAAACAGCCTGAGCGAATTGCTGATCGAGCAGCAAATTGACGCGGCCTGCGTCGCCACCGCCTACAACGGAGCGTTTGTGCCAAAAAGCCAGTACCACACGCAGTTGCTGGATGAAGGTTGCCAGCTTGAAGTGCTGTCACCGATGCAGGGAGGTTAAGCGATGTTTTACGATTTTGAGCCGCAATCACGCTTCCTGCTCGGCACTGCCGGTTATCCTTCGCCCGCCATTTTGCAGCAGGCGATTGCCGCCTCCGGCACCGACATCATCACCGTTAGTTTGCGGCGCGAAGGTGCGGCGGGCGCAGCTTTCCGTGAATTGCTGACCGGCCTCAATATCCGCGTGTTACCGAATACCGCCGGTTGTCACACGGTGAAAGAAGCCGTCACCACCGCGCACATGGCGCGCGAACTGTTCAACACCGCGTGGATCAAGCTGGAAGTGATTGGTCATGCCGACACGCTGCAGCCCGATCCTTTCGCGCTGGTGGAAGCCGCGCGCATCCTCAGCGAAGAGGGTTTTCAGGTGTTTCCTTACACCACTGAAGATCTGATCGTCGGCGAAAAACTGCTGGCGGCGGGCTGCGAACTGTTGATGCCGTGGGGCGCGCCGATTGGTTCCGGTCAGGGCTTGCGTAACATCGACGGCCTGCGCGCCATGCGTGCGTGGTTCAGTGACATTCCGCTGATCATTGATGCCGGCATTGGCGCGCCATCGCAGGCGGCGCAGGCGATGGAGATGGGCTTCGATGGCATCCTGCTCAACACCGCCGTCGCCAAAGCCGGCGATCCGATCGGCATGGCCAACGCTTTCCGGCTGGCGATTGAAGCCGGACAAGCCGCGCGCGCTGCCGGACTGATGGAGAAGCGCGACATGGCGAGTGCTTCAACGCCGATTTTTGGCCTGGCAAATCTGAGTTGAGGCAGGCAAATATGCAACGTTATCAACGCCAGATGATGCTGCCGGAAATCGGCGAAGCAGGGCAGCAGAAACTGCTCGACGCGCGTGTGCTGGTGGCGGGCGCGGGTGGATTAGGTGCCACGCTTCTGCCGCAGCTGGTGGGCGCGGGCGTCGGCCATATTCGGCTGTATGACGACGATGTGGTGGCGCTATATAACCTGCATCGGCAAACGCTGTTTACTGAGCAGGATATCGACCAGCCCAAAGTGCTGCGCGCGCAGCAGGCGTTACAGCAGCGCAATCCGCAAGTGCAGATCGAGGCGCTGCAGCAGTCGCTGAGCGCCAGCAATGTGCAGCAGGCGCTGGCGGGATGCGATCTGGTGATCGATGCCGCCGATAACTTTGCCGTCACCTACCAACTTTCGGATGCCTGCATGAAGGCGGACATTCCGCTGATCAGCGCCTCGGTGTTGGGCAGGCAAGGTTACGTTGGCGGATTCTGTGGCGGATCGCCGAGTTATCGCGCAGTGTTCCCGCGCTTGCCGTCATCGGCGGCGAACTGCAACACCGCCGGCGTGATGGGCCCGGCGGTGGCAACGCTCGGCGCGATGCAGGCGCAGATGGCGCTCAGCGTGCTGCTGGAGTTACAGCCTTCACCGCTTGGTTGTCTGGTGAATTGCGACTTCGTGAACTGGCATTTCCGCCAGTTCCGCTTTGATGATGCGGAAGAGCCGGAACATGCGGTGCCGTTTATCGACCCGCAACAGCTCGCCGCTGATGACTGCATTGTTGAACTGCGCAGCTGTGAAGAAGCGCCGGTCAGCGTGGCGCATCGCGTTGAACGCATCTTGCCGCAGGAGATTGCGGCGTGGCAGCCGCCCGCCCAGCAGCGCATCGTGCTGGTATGCGCCAGCGGCATCCGTGCCGCGCAGGCTGCTAGCGCGCTGGCGCAGCGCGGATTTCTTCAGCTGGCGATTCTGGCGGCCAATCGCCCATGAATCAGGACATTCTCTTCAACGATGTGAGTTTTAGCTGGGGCGATAAACCGCTGTGTCAGCAGCTGAATCTGCAACTGCGCGGCGGCAAAACCACGGTACTGCTGGGACGTAGCGGCATCGGCAAAAGTACGCTACTGCGGCTGGTGGCCGGATTACTCAAGCCGCAGCAGGGCGCGGTGCAGGGCTTAAGCGGCAATGTGGCGTGGATGGGCCAGCAGGATCTGCTCTATCCGTGGTTGACGGTGCTGGACAACGTGATGCTGTCGGCGCGGCTCAGTGGCGAAAAGCCGGATCGTCCCCGCGCGTTGGCGCTGCTGGAGCAGGTGAAACTCAGCGACGTGTCGCATGCACCGCCTCAGCAACTTTCGGGCGGCATGCGGCAACGCGTGGCGCTGGCACGCACGCTCTATGCGCAGCGCGACGTGGTGCTGATGGATGAACCTTTCGCCACGCTGGATGTGATGACCAAACTCAGCCTGCAAACGCTGACCGCCGAATTACTGCAGGGCAAAACCGTGCTGCTGGTGACGCACGATCCGCTGGAAGCGTGCCGCATGGCCGACGACATTCTGCTGCTGCAAGGCCAGCCGCTAGTCATCGAAAGCTGGCCGGTTCCCGGCGGTGACGCGCCGCGTGCGTTTGATCATCCCGACGTTTTGCAGGCGCAGGCTCAACTCTTCTCTCGACTGAATACCCATGAAAACATTGTTTAGCGCGATCTACCTGATCGTGGTGCTGCTGTGTGGCTGGCTGCTGGCGCGTCACAGCGGCGTGCCAACCTTCCTGCTGCCCGCGCCGCAGGCGGTGCTCGAAGCATTGTGGCTGCATCGTCAACTGTTGTGGCATCACACGCTCTATACGCTGGCGGAAATTGTGCTGGCGCTGCTGCTGGGCGTCGGCGCGGGCGTGACGTTGGCAGTGCTGATGGCGGCTAGTCCGCTGCTGCGTCGCGTGCTGTTTCCGCTGGTCACCGCCAGCCAGGCAATTCCGGTGTTTGCCCTTGCGCCGCTGCTGGTGCTGTGGCTCGGCTTTGGTATCGCCTCGAAAGTGGTGGTGGCAGCTTTGATTCTGTTCTTCCCGCTGTGCTTATCACTGTTCGATGGATTGTGCCGCACGCCGGGCGGCTGGCTGGAACTGGCGCAAACCTGCACATCATCGCGCTTCCGCATCTTCTGGCGCGTGCGCTGGCCCGCCGCGTTACCGCAATTTTTCTCCGGCCTGCAGATGGCGGTGGTTTTGGCACCGATTGGCGTGGTGATTGGTGAATGGGTCGGCGCCAGCGAAGGGCTCGGCTATCTGATGATGCAATCCAACGCGCGACTGGAAACCGCCACCAGCTTCGCAGCACTGCTGCTGTTACTGATTCTGGCGCTGCTGCTTTCGGGCAGCGTGGCGCTGATGCGTAAGAAAATCCTCTGGCAATCTACATAAGGAAGTACCGTGAATACCCTACGAATCGCATTGACCGCGTTGCTGCTGCTGGCGACCGCTAACGTGCAGGCGGCGCAGAAAGTTCGCCTGCTGCTCGACTGGTTTATCAACCCAAATCACGCGGCGATTTTTGCTGCTCAGCACAGCGGCGCGTTTAAGAAAGAGGGGCTGGATGTGGAGATGATCGCGCCGGCCGATTCCGCGTCGGTGCCATTGCTGCTGGCGGCGGGTAAAGTCGATCTCGCCATCAGCTACCAGCCGCAGCTCTACACGCTGGTGGATAAAGAGGTGCCGGTGATCCGCGTCGGCACGTTGATTAATCAGCCGCTGAATACGCTGACCACAGTGTCGAGTGATATCCACTCGCTTAAAGATTTCGCAGGCAAAACCATCGGCTACGCGGTGCCGGGCACCGAAGATGTGGCGATCCGTAATATGCTGAAATCACAGGGCGTTGATGCTGACTCGGTGAAGCTTATCAACCTGAATATGGATGGCACCTCCGCGCTGCTGACGCACAAGATTGATGGCGCGATGACCATCTTCCGCAACTATGAGCTGCTGGACCTGAAAGACAAAGGTGCCAAGCCAACGGTGTTCAAACCGGAAGATTATGGCGTGCCTGCTTATGATGAGCTGATCATTGTGGCAAACCAGAAAACTGCCGCGCAGGACAAACGCATTCCAGCGTTTTTACGTGGTCTGGATGCAGGTGTGGCGTGGCTGCGCGCGCATCCGCAGCAAGCGTGGCAGGCGTTTATTAAACAATATCCCGAGCTGAATACCCCGCTCAATCACGAGGCGTGGCAAGCGACGTTACCGTATTTCGCGCAGCATAGCGCGGAGTTTGATCAGGCGCGGTATCAAGCGTTTGGTGAATATATGAAAGCCAATGGCGTGATTAAGGCTGTTGCGCCGATGGGGCGATATTCACTGCAGTAATCTCAACCAGGTGCGCATGAATTTGTAGGGTCGCCATTCATGGCGACCGCTCTCACATAAAGAATTTCCCTTGCACCAACATTGATTTTTGATAATGATATTTATTCTCAACAATCAAGTGATGGACAACCTGATGCGTTTCCCCGCTCTTTCTCTGCTGCTTAGCCTGTTTTTCATCTGCCCCACGACACAAGCCAGCGCCGATTGGCCGCGCACTCTCGCCACACCGAAAGGCCCGTTCACGCTGCAACAGCCGCCGCAGCGCATTGTCTCTACCAGCGTGACGCTGAGTGGCACCTTGCTGGCGATTAACGCGCCGCTGGTGGGATCCGGAGCCACCAGCCGCAGCAGCAGCGTGTCGGATGCGCAGGGCTTTTTCACCCAATGGGGCGCGGTGGCCAAAGCGCGTCAGGTTAAGCCGCTTTACATCTCGCAGCCGAACGCTGAAGCGATTGCCGCCGAAGCGCCAGATTTGATCGTGATTGCCGCCACCGGCGGCGATTCGGCGCTGCGTTTGTACGATCAACTGCAAACCATCGCACCGGTGTTAGTGATCGATTATGGCGATAAGAGCTGGCAGGCATTGACCTTGCAGCTGGGCGAGATTACCGGCCATGAAGCCGATGCTAAAAAGGTGATTGCAACGTTCGACCAACGAGTAAACGCGGTGCGTCACAAGATTACGCTGCCGCCACAGCCGACCTCTGCGCTGGTCTACTACGAAGATGGACGCGGAATGAACTTGTGGACGCCAGCATCGGCGCAGGGCGCGCTGTTGCAGGATTTGGGCTTTACGCTGGCCGCGCCGCCCGCCAGTTTTCAGGGCAGCACCAGCATGGGCAAGCGCAATGACATTATTCAGCTGAACGGCGAAAACATGGCCGATGGTATCACCGGCAACACGCTGTTGCTCTTTGCCGCTGATGAGAAAACCGTGCCGCAGGTGGCGAAGAATCCGTTCCTCGCCCATCTTCCTGCGGTGCAGCAGCACGACATCTTTGCCGTGGGTAACGACACTTTCCGCCTCGATTACTACAGCGCCAGCAATATGCTCAGCAGCATCGAGCGGCAGTTTACCCGTTAAGCTTCGGCGGTGGCGGGTTGCGGCGCGTCCGGTTGTTCACCGAGGCGCGCCGTACGCAGACCGCGCGCCGCCAGCGACAACAGCACCAGCAATCCCGCCGCCAGCCCGCCAAACCACAGCACGCTGCTCAGCGGTGCCAGCGCGCGAGCCAGCGCACCTAAACCCAATGCCCCAACAGAATCGCCGGTCACATCCTGCGCGGTGCCGAGGCTGTTGACGCGTCCCAGCAGCGCATCCGGTGTGTGATGCTGCGTCAGCATAAACTGCAACAGCGAGGCGATGGCATTGCTGTAGCCGTAACACACCAGCGCCAGCAGCGCGGGCAGCAGATGGCTGTAAAGGCCAAGCGAGGCGATACAGGCAAATGCCAGCAGCGCACATACAATCAGCACTAATCCGGGACGCGCTAGCTGCCGCACCCAGCCGCTGGTAAAGGCACCGATCATCGCGCCCAACGGCACCGCCGAGTACATCAATCCTAATGCGGACGCATCGGCGTGATAGGTCAGCGCCAGCGCCGGGAACAGGATGCGTACCGCGCCGACCATGCTGAGCAGCAAGCCAACCAGCACCACCGCGCCGACCACTTTATGCTGGCAGACAAACTGCATGCCGCTTGCCAGCGCACGCAGCGGATGCTCCGGTTCCTGCTGTTCGGGTTTCATCGACGGTAAACGCACCAGCGGAATCAGCGTTGCCAGCGTACCGATCGCGGCAACCGCGAAAGCCCAACCGACGCCTGCCGCGACGATGATCATGCCGCCGAGCGCGGGCGACAGAATCGCGCCGAGGCGCACCGTTAGCATGCTGAGCGCACCGGCTTCTGCCAGATGTTCACGTCCGACGATCAGCGGGATCACCGCCATTAGCGCGGTCATGCCGAGCGCGCCAAAGAAGCCATCCCAGAAGGCGAGGAAGTAGAGCGCCAGCAACGACGGCGCTGGGCTGAAGGCGTTGAGGCTGAGCAGCACAAAGCCGATGCCGCAGGTGCCGCGTGCGAACAGGATTAGCTTGCGGCGATCGTAGCGATCGGCCAGCACGCCGCCGAGCAGCAGGCCGATGAACATGCCGATGCCGTCAAGCATTACCGCCACGCCGACCTGTAGCGTGGATCCGGTCATTGCCTGGATTTGTACCGGCACGCCAACCGCCAGCATGCCAAGGGCGAATACCGAGAGCATGCGCGCGCAGAATATCGCGCGGAACGATGCGTTGTTTTTGAGCAAACTGAAATCTAAGAATATCGAGGGCTTAGCCATGATTCTCCAGTGTATGTGAACGAGGTCGCCATTAATGGCGACCCTACGGTGCGCGGTTGTTGCCGGTCGCCATAAATGGCGACGTTACAAAAACGCTTTAA
>NZ_DAMBSA010000051.1:4405-17131 GCF_032054795.1 Pantoea sp. CTOTU49201 | reverse complement strand
CTGATCTCTTTCAGCACCTGGGTTGCGCCAAACGATTTGGTTATCCGGCTTAAGGTAATAGCGGATTTGCTCATGAGATTTGGCTCCTGGTTTGATGATGTTGAACCCAACGGGAAAGCGGGAAGCAGACGGCGAAGTAGAGCAGGGCGACCAGGCCGTAAACGATGACCGGCTGGCCGATGCGGTCGACAATCGCCTGGCCTTGGTGCATCAGTTCGGACATGCCGATCATGCTGACGATCGAGGTGTCTTTGATCAGGGAAAGATACTGGCCCGCCAGCGGCGGCAATACGATGCCGCGCGTTTGCGGCAGGATCACACTCATAAAAGTCTGGCGTTTGGACAGGCCCAAAATCCATGACACTTCCCACTGACCTTTCGGCACCGCTTCGATGCCAGCGCGGAACACCTCGGCGATATACGCGCCCTGATAGATGCTCAGGCCAAGAATACCGGCGGCAAACAGGTTGATGTCATAACCGAAATAGGCTACGCCGAAGTAGATGAACATCAGCGTGATCAGCACCGGCGTGCCGCGAAACAGTTCGGTGTAGATCACTGCAACCTGCTTCAGCACCGGCAAGCGACTGGTGCGCAACACCGCCGCCAGCAAGCCCAGCAGCGTGCTGCCAATAATCGCAGCCACCGACAGCAGCAGTGTGATACCGAGCCCTTTTAGCAGAATCGGTAACGAACTGATGATTAACTCGTTCATAGCGCGTTCTCCCGTTTCACTGGATTAGTCAGCCATTTTTTTGCCCACCACCAGGCGGACTTTTTTATCGGGGTCACCAGCGGCGGATGGAACATGCGCCGTCCTGCAATCGTACCCAGCCAGGAGAACAGGTTACTCAGCACCAGATAAACCATCGCCACCACGCTAAAGGTCTGGATATACAGCAGCGTACGCGCGTTGATCACCGTGGCGGTGCCTGTCAGTTCGGGCAGCGCAATCGCCGACAGCAAAGAGGTGCCGAGCAGCAATTGAATCAGGTTGTTGATAATGGCGGGCCACACCGCGCGCGCCGCTTGCGGTAGCACCACGGTGAGAAACACCTGACGACGCGGAATGCCCAGCACCCATGCGGCTTCAAGCTGGCCTTTCGGCACCGATTGAATGCCCGCGCGGAAGGTTTCGGAGAGATAGGCACCGACGTTAATCCCCAGCGCCAGCACGCCCGCAGTAAAGGCGCTCATGGTGATGCCGAGCGACGGCAGACCAAAGAAGATGATGAAGATCTGCAGCAGCACCGGCGTGTTGCGGATGAACTCAACGTAGCAGTGACTGATCCAGCGCAGCGGGGCCAGCGGCGACGCTTTCGCCAGCGCCGAGAGCAAACCGAGCGCCACCGCCAGCGCAAACGCCAGCAACGTCACCTGCAAGGTGAGCCATGCGGCGTCAAGAAAAGTGTCGGCGTAGCGCCACAGGGTTAGCCATTGATAACTCATGGTTCTGCTCCTTCGGGCGGCGCAGCATCAGCTGCCGCGCCGCGTGGGGATCAATATTGCGGATTCAGCGGGTAACGCGGTTTGTTGCCGAACCATTTCTGATACAGCTGGGCGTTTTCGCCGGAGGCGTTAATTTCAAACAGGAATTCGTTGAGGTAGTTGGTCCAGACCTGATCGCCCTGTTTCACACCAAAGGCGTTGTATTCCAGCGGCACCAGCGCTTCGTTGGTCACGGTCAATGTCGGGTCGAGCTTGGCTTGATAGGCAAGGAAGTTGTTATCCTCGATCATCGCATCGGCCTGGCCCTGTTTCACCGCGAGGATGGCCGCCTGCGATGAGTCGTACTCCTGAATTTTCACGTCAATGCCCAGATTGCGCACTTCGTCACCGTTGGTTGAGCCTTTCACCGTGGCGATGGTTTTGCCGCCCATATCGTGTGCGGACTGAATGCCACTGTTTTTACGCACCAGCATCGCTTCACTCGCCACCACATACGGGTTGGTGAAGCCGATCTCTTTGGCGCGTTCCAGATTGCGGGTGAAGTTGCAGAACACCACATCCACTTTATTGGTTTGCAGGTTAGGGATACGGTTGGCGCTGGTGGTGTTGACCATTTCCAGCTTCACGCCCATCTCTTTGGCCAGCGCTTTGGCGAGATCAACATCGTAGCCATCCGGGTTGCCGTCTTTATCGTAAAACCCAAATGGCGCGAAACTCAGGCAATCACCGACGCGCAGCGTGCCGCGTTGCAACACGGTTTGCAGCGCTGACTGCGGTGCGGCGCCCGCTTCTTTTTTCTCTTCGGTTGGCGTACAGCCCGCCAGCGTCAGTAATACCAGCGCGCCGGCTAGCGCGTTGAGACTCACTTTTAGCGATGTTGTCTTCATTGTTATGCTCTCTTTAGAAATTTTGACGAGACGGCGTAATACCGTTATTTCACAGCAAAATAGAAAGACATCAATTAATAACAGGCTGTCCTGGTGTGGGCGGAGAAAGTAAACATTCGCCAGCCTGTTTTAACCGTAATATTTATTTACGATCGGCGCGGAAGCATTTCATATCGACTTCGACTTTGCAGTCGACCACTAAATCCTGCACGCTACAAATACGTGCCGGTGGATTTCCGCTGAATATCTCACTGAATACTTTATTAAATGAACTGAAATAACGCGCGTCGGTTAATACCGCCGTAACGTGCACCACATCTTCCACGCGATAACCGGCTTCGCGCATGATGGTGAGACAGTTTTCGAACGCCAGCTGCGTCTGTTCGATGATACCGCCTTCCACCACTTCGCCGTCGCGCATCGGCGTCTGGCCGGAGATGTAGAGCCAGCCATCGGCTTCCACCGCGCGGGCAAACGGCAGTTTCTGCCCGCCGGTGCCGGTTCCGCCTTCCACGCCATAACGTTTAATCGTCATCCGTTCCTGCTCCTGTTGCAGCGAAAATCTGCTTACTGTGTTGTCTGATATACCAGACTGCTATCTGCAATACTGGATAGGGCAAGATTTGCACAGGAAATTTTCTTTTGCAATATGTGCACTACTATTTAATTTTTTGTGATGTCGTCCGGATCGCAAAATAAATTTAAGTTGAGTGCGTATTTAAATTGGAGTGTGATCGCTATCGTAGTTTTATAAAAGTTCAGTGAGCGTGGTGCGCCATAATGAGGCACCAAAATTGATCGTGGTAATAAATGGCGGGTGATTAATATTTATTTAATCCGGGATGGGTAAATGTTGGTGCGCGGTGTATCATGCCTCTCTTACAATGCCTATGCCTTTTATAGCCATGCCACCAAGGAGTGAGTTTATGCCGGATGAAAAAACCTCGCGGGCGCGCGGCGTTGACCGGGTTATTGATATCTTTCGGCAGTTGCACAGCGCACGCCAACCGATGTCGATGCGCGCGTTGATCGACGCAACCGGCGCACCTCGTTCCAGCATCTATGAATTAGTCAGCCTGTTGAGTGAAGCCGGTTTGGTAGAATTGGATGCCGAAGGCGCGGTGTTCTTTGGCCGTGAGATGCACTATTACGGTGCGGATTATATGGCGCACAACGATCTGATCCGTCGGGCGCATCAATTGATGGTGGAGATTGTGGCGCGCCACGGCGAAACCGTGCAGCTCTGTATGCTGGAAGGCAATAAATACACCGTGGTGCTCTCTGAGAGTAATGCGCATCCGTTCAAAATCACCTCAGATATCGGCGTGCGTGTGCCAATTACCTGGACCGCGACCGGCCGCTTACTGCTGAGTAACTGGTCGGATAGCGCGATTCTGGATCTGATCCCGGAGGAGGATTATCGCCTCGCCAGCGGCCAGATCCTCGATAAGCAGGCGTTTCTTGATGAAATTCATCACGCCGGAATACTCGGTTATTGCATGACGGAAGGCTTGTCGGAAAGCTTTACCTGCTGCATGGCGGCGCCGATCCGTTCACGCAGCGGTCAGGCCGTTGCTGCTATCTGCTTTATGGTCAGCCGCGATACGCCGCAGGAACGTCGGCAGATGCTGCTGCAGGAACTGATCACCTCAGGACAAAAACTGTCAGATTTCACCTGACAGCGCCCTCGTAAAACTCCGTTACACCTGATTGAAGTGGCGTTTATTCTCGCCACTTAAGGTTGTGTTAAGGTAATTGATAATAATAACTATTCTTTTTACCACGGAGTTATGGGATGAAAACGCGCCTGCTTTTGGCAATGGGATTACTGGCTTCAACGGCGGCTGCCGCCTCCACGTATCCGCTGACCGTCACCGATATGGACGGCAATACGCAAACCATCAGTAAAGAGCCGCAGCACATCATTCTGCAGGATGGCCGCGATATTTTAACGCTGGCGCTGCTGGACCGCGATGACCCGTTTAAGCGCGTAGTGGCGTGGAACAATCTGCCGAAAAAGCAAGATACGCAAACCTGGGATTTGCTGAAAGGGCGCTGGCCGGAAGCGACGAAAATCGTCGATATGGGCTTTAACGATCAGGGCCAGGTTAATCTTGAAAGCGTGCTGGCGCAAAAACCGGATTTGATGATTGCGCAGTTGCGCGCCAAACCGGCGCTTCAGCAATCGGGCGTGCTCGCTACGTTGCAGAATCTTCATATTCCGGTGGTGTTCGTGGATTACGAACTGCATCCGGCGCAGAACACCGCACCGAGCGTGACGTTGCTCGGCAAAGTGCTGAACCGCGAAACCCAGGCCAAGGCTTACACCGATTTTTATCAGCAGAAATTCGCGCGCATTACCCAAGGTGTGGCTGAAGTGAAAAATAAGCCAACGGTGTTTATCGAACCGATCGCCGGGAATAGCGATAACTGCTGCTTCACGCACAGCCACAATGGTTGGGGCGGATTGGTGGAAGCGGTGGGCGGTAAAAATATCGGCTCTGAACTGTTGCCGGGCAACGCCGGATTTGTCGCGCTGGAGAAAATCATCGCTATGAAACCGGATGTTTACATCATGACCGGTTCGAAGCGTCCGAACGCCAATGTGCTGCCGTTTGGTTATGGCGTGCAGCCGCAGGAAGTGAAAGCCACCTTCCAGACGCTGCTGAAACGCACTGGCCTGGCGCAGATTGAGCCGGTAAAACAAGGCCGCGTATATGGCGTGTATCATCACTTCTATAACCATCCGTACAACATCATCGGCATGGAAATTCTGGCGAAGGATCTCTATCCGCAACAGTTTGCCGATCTGAAGCCGAACGCAGATTTCCGCACCATCGTTAAAAACTTCACTACGTTGCCGGATAACGCGATTGATTTAAGTTACCCGAACAATCAGTAATCGCGGGTTTTCCATGGTCGCCATTTTTGGCGACCAATTCGACCAATCAAAATTCCTCAATGACAACGATAATTGTTATGTTATAACATAACTAAAAACAGCACTGCGCGTATGCTTATACGCCTTGTGAACGTTGTCATTCAGAGGAGTTGCTATGTCAGCATTAACCCAAAACCAGCATGGTTTTAAAAAACTTCCCGTCACCGTGCTTTCTGGTTTTCTCGGCGCCGGTAAAACCACGCTGCTTAATCATATTCTCAATAACCGCGAAGGCCGTCGCGTGGCGGTGATCGTAAATGATATGTCGGAAGTGAATATCGATGCCGCACTGGTGCGCGAGGGCGGGGCAGAGCTGTCGCGCACCGATGAAAAGCTGGTGGAAATGAGTAACGGCTGCATTTGCTGCACGCTGCGTGAAGATTTGCTGCTGGAGGTGAATCGCCTGGCAAAGGATGGTCGCTTCGATAACCTGGTGATCGAGTCGACTGGCATTTCTGAACCGCTGCCGGTAGCAGAAACCTTCACCTTCGCTGATGAAGACGGGCAAAGTCTGTCTGAAGTCGCCTCGCTCGATACTATGGTGACGGTGGTCGATGGCTTTAACTTCCTGCGCGACTATGAATCGAACGAAAGCATTCAGTCGCGCGGAGAATCATTGGGCGCTGAAGATGAGCGCACGGTGGTGGATTTGCTGGTCGATCAAATCGAGTTCTGCGATGTGCTGATCCTCAACAAAACCGACCTGATTAACGAAACGGAAAAAGCGCGATTAATGGCGATCCTGACGTCACTCAATCCGCGCGCCAACATCATTACCTCTGAATTCGGCAAAGTCGGGCTGGATCAGGTGCTCAACACCGGTTTGTTTAATTTTGATGCCGCCGCGCAGGCACCGGGTTGGCTGCAGGAGTTGCGTGGCGAACACACGCCCGAGACCGAAGAGTACGGCATTCGTAACTTCGTGTTTCGCGCGCGTCGCCCGTTCCATCCGATGCGTTTTTTCCAGCTGATTGAAAGCGAGATGCGCGGCGTGGTGCGATCTAAAGGCTACTTCTGGATCGCCAGCCGTCCGCGCCATGCCGGTTCATGGTCGCAGGCGGGCGGCGTGTCGCGCCAGGGTTTAGCCGGGATGTGGTGGGCCAGCGTGCCGAAAGATCGCTGGCCGGAAGATGCGGAAAACCTTGGCTACATCTTAGAAAATTGGGTTGACGGTAGCGGCGACGCGCGTCAGGAACTGGTGTTTATCGGTATCGACATGGATGAAGCCGCGCTGCGTAACAAACTGGAACTGGCGCTGTTAACCGATGAGGAGATGGCGCTCGGCTCCGATAACTGGGCAGAATTCCCCGATCCCTTCCAGCCATGGTTTAACTGATTTGTAGGGTCGCCATTCATGGCGACCTCCTCAATTACGCTGCACCCAACCACATCGAAACCTCAACCCCATCATTAAATGGCAGCGACATAAACCCTCGGCTGCTGTGCACCAGCTCCAGATATTCCGGGCTGAAGTCGGCATCGTCGGCAACAATCAGCGCGCCAGGACGCAAAAACGGCTGCACCAGCGTCACAATCTCTGGGTAAATCGCTTTTGCGCCGTCGAGCACCAGCATATCGATGGTGGCCGGTAGATCGCGGCTCAATGTTTGCAACGCATCGCCCACGCGCACCTCAATCAAATCGCTGACGCCGGCATCGGCGAAATGGTTTCGGGCTAATGCTACTTTCCCTGGCTCAAATTCGCAGGTGATGATGTTTCCGCCGCCATTATCGCGTACCGCCGCCGCCAGATGCAGCGTGGAAATGCCGAACGAGGTACCAAACTCAACGATGGTTTTGGCATGGCTGCTGCGCGCCAGCATATACAGCAACTTGCCGGTTTCACGCGACACCGCCAGCGGGACTTCCTTCAAATGTCCGTAAAGTTCCAGATAATCGGTTTTGCTGTGCAGCAGGCGATGTTGTTCGGCGTCAGACATCGTTCTGAACGCATCGTTGGTTGGATGCGCCATATTATCGGCCAGCTCAAACAGATAATTCAGCAGCGGCGCCAGTGGCGCAGAAGTTAAGGTATTCATGTTGTTCTCCGGGCATACCAAGTGGATTTTGCTGTGCCAACAGAATACGATGAATTAATCGCATTTCACTATTCGTGTTCAGGGGATGATGATGGCTGAGCCACGTAACACTAAGATTTCAGAGCGAAAAAGACCCCAGCAGGCGCGCTCCAGCGAGCTGGTTTTCGCCATTTTGCAGGCGGCTACTCAGGTTTTGGAGCTGGAAGGTGCCGCCCGTTTCACCACGGCGCGGGTGGCGGAACGCGCGGGTGTGAGTATTGGATCGCTGTATCAATATTTTCCCAATAAGGCGGCTATTCTTTTCAGATTGCAAAGCGAGGAATGGCAGCGAACCGGCAATTTGTTAGGTGCGATTCTGCGTAATACCGCCAACACACCGCGTCAGCGACTGCACGATCTCACGCTGGCGTTTTTGCACTCCGAATGTGAAGAGGCGGCGATGCGCACTGCGCTGAATGACGCCGCGCCTCTGTATCGTGACGCGCCGGAAGTGCAGGAAGCGCGCGCGGCAGGTGATAATGTTATCAGTGATTTTCTGCGCGAAGTATTACCGCACTCAGAGGAGAGCGAACGGGCACGCGCCGCAGATTTATTGAACAGTACGCTGGGCAATGTTGGGAAACACTTTTCCGAATCGCCGCGCACGCCGGCAGAGATTCAGGCTTACGCCCAGGAGATGGCGGAGATGTTTTGTGCCTGGATCAGGGAAAAAGGCGCCGATTTACAGTAAAAGATGGACTGGAAATCTCTGAAAGCGGTTAACAAACTCATTATTCACATTCTCAATAATCCACACCGCGAGTAAGCTTAACAAAACCTTTATAGAGCCGAATGAGCAAACGGGAGAGCAAAATGGCAGTGAAGATGATTGCGGTGGATATGGATGGCACTTTTCTCGATGACAACAAACAGTACAATGCGCAGCGCTTTGCGCGTCAGTATGCGTTGCTGAAAGAGAAGGGCATTCGTTTCGTGGTCGCCAGTGGCAATCAGTATTATCAGTTGCTGCGCTACTTTCCTGACATCAAAGATGAGATCGCTTTTGTTGCGGAAAACGGCGCGTGGGTTTCTGACAGCAATGAAGAGATCTTCTGCGGCGAACTGGCTCAGGAACGCGTGCATCAAATCCTCGATATTCTCGCTAAAGAACCGGACATCAGCACCGTGGTTTGTGGCCGTAACGGCGCGTACGTGCACACATCAATGTCCGACGAAGTGATTGCCATGCTGGCGAATCACTACCATCGTCTGGAAAAGCGCGACAATCTCTACGATATCGACGACACCATCTTTAAATTCTCGCTGAACCTGGCCCACGAAGGCGTTGATGCCTTGATGGAGCGTTTGCACGCGGAGCTGGGCGCGATTGAAAACATCATGCATCCGGTTTCCAGCGGTTTTGGTTTTGTTGATTTGATCATTCCCGGCTGCCACAAAGCGCACGGCATCGCGCTGCTGCAGGAAAAATGGGGCATCGATGATTGTGAAGTGGTGGCGGTAGGCGACAGCGCCAACGACATCGAAATGCTGCGTCAGGCGTGCTACAGCTTCTCAATGGCGAACGCCGCAGCGCCGGTCAGCGCGGTGTCGCGTTACAGAACCGAAAGCAACAATGACGAAGGCGCACTTAACGTAATCGCCCGCATTCTGGCGCGCGAAGTGCCGTTTGGTTGATGAATTTCCAGGTGCGCATAAATGCGCACCCTACGAAAACCTTGCCAAGTCATCGTAGGGTCGCCATTCATGGCGACCGATTCACGCTTAACTGTCAAGCATTACGCCATTCATGGCGACCGTTATTTAAAATATCCCGCCTCACGCATATCCTGCAGTAATCCCGGCCCACTTGGCTGCCAGTTAAACGTCTCACGCGTCCACGCGCTGGAGGACGGATTATCGGTAGAGGCGAAGAATGCCATCCAGCCTAACCACGCTTTGGCTTCTTCCAATGTCAGGCTTTTCACCGGCAGCGCTAAACCGGCGCCGATGGTTTCGGCAATCTGACGGAACGGTACACCTTCTTCCTGCACCGCATGCAGAATCGCACCCGGCTCAGCCTGCTCGGCCGCCAGGCAAAACAGTTCAGCCGCATCATCGCGATGTACCGCAGGCCAGCAATTCTCGCCGTCGCCGACATATACCGCCGCACCTTTCTCCTTCGCCATATTGATGATCATCGGAATAAATCCGTGATCGCCTGCGCCATGCACGGTTGGCGGTAAGCGCACCAGCGCCACGCGCACGCCGCTGTCGGCCAGCGCCAACGCGGCGACGTTAGAATTGGAACGTGGATGCGCGCCCGCAGTCGGTCTGATTTGTTCGGTGGCGAGACGTCCAGGCGACACCAACGCGGTGCCGGTGGTGACAATTAGCGGACGATCTGAACCTGCCAATACTTCACCCATCGCCAGAATCGCGCGTTGATCGACGTCGGCAGCATGATCCATGCGGCTGAAATCGTGGATATATCCGGCGTGGATCACGCCGTCGCTCTGTTCAACGGCCTTGCGCAGACCGACGAGATCTTCAAGATCGCCGCGAATCACCTGCACACCTTGCTGCTGCAGTTTTTCGGCGGACGCCTCGCTACGCGCAAGACCTTGCACCTGATAACCGCGTGCCTGCAATTTTTTCACAATGGCGGAACCGATAAAGCCGCTCGCCCCGGTCACAAAAATTCGCATATTGGTGCTCCACTTTTTCAAAGTTGAAGCACTATCATAAAAGTCTGCGACGCGGCGAAAAGTCGTGAGCTTATACAGGTATACGCACTAACAGGATAAAGGCATGACTCAGCAAGATGACAACCTGCTCGGCAACTATCTGCGCGAACGCCGCCAGCGGCTGGATGCGGCGAAACTCGGCTACACCTTGCTGCGCCGCCGCACACCGGGCCTGCGCCGGGAAGAAGTGGCGGTGCGCGCGTGCGTTAGCACCACGTGGTATACGTGGCTGGAGCAGGGCAGAGGCGGCGCGCCTTCGGAAGAAGTGCTGGAACGTCTAGCTCGCGCATTGGAGCTGAGCGCCGCCGAGCGCGATCACCTGTTTTTGCTGGCGCAAAATCGTCTGCCGGGCGTGACATGGCAAGCGGGCGTGGATGTTTCGCCATCGCTGCAGCGCGTACTCGACAGCATGGAGAACACGCCAGCGCTGGTGAAAACCGCAGAGTGGCAAGTAGTGGCGTGGAACCGCGCGGCGACCAAAGTGTTTGTTGATTACGCCGAGCTGCCGCCCGCCCAGCGCAATATCCTGCTGATGATGTTCAGCAACGAGGAGATGAAAAAGCGTCTGCCGGACTGGCATAAAGTAACGCGCGGCATGGTGGCCAACTTCCGCGCGGACGTGGCGCGAACCGGCGCCAGCGAACATGTGCGCGCGCTGGTAGAACAGCTGTGCGAGATGAGCGACACCTTCCGCCAGCTGTGGCAATCGCAGGAAGTGAGTCAGCATGGCGAAGGCATTAAACAGCTGTGGCTGCCCGACGAAGGTGTGCTGGAGCTGGAATACAGCACCTTCGCGGTTGAAGGCAAACCGGGTTTAAGTCTGGTGGTATTTAATCCGCGTCAGCAGCACGATCGGGATTGTGTAGCGCGGCTGATGGCGCGTCCGTAGCGGCGCGATAGTGGGCTTCCATCTCATCCAGCGCCGCCTGATTCTCCAGCCCCCATTGATACATCTGCTCAATCGGTGCTGCGAACGTCATGCCGAGCGGCGTTAAGCGGTAATCGACTTTCGGCGGCACCACATCATAAACGTGACGGGCAATCAGCCCGCGCTGCTCCAGCTCTTTCAGCGTTTGGAACAGCATCTTCTTCGAAATTCCCTGCAGGCTGCGCTGCAACTCGCCGGTGCGTGCGCGATGGTTCGGCCAGTGATACAGCGCGTGCAGAACCATGCTGCTCCATTTCACTGAAAACAGATCCATTAGCCGCCGCGGCGGCGAATCCGCATAAAAAAAAAGCTTACCGTCAACAATTGCGGGCATCGTTTACGTCTCCTGTATGGTTACCAAATGGTAACTACTATCAATTTCGCACCATGTTCACTATAGTCTGCCGCCTTCAGCTAGCTAAAGCCAGTTCATTACGGAGGCACTATGAAAATCAATGCATTAGTCGCGCACGACGCGGCTAAACCGCTCTCTTCTAGCCAGATTGCACTGCGCCCGCTGCAGCAGCAGGATGTCAAAATTGAAATTTTGTACTGCGGCGTGTGCCATTCGGATCTGCATATGGCACGTAACGAATGGGCGGTCAGTCGCTATCCGCTGGTGCCGGGACATGAAATCGTCGGGCGCGTGGTGGAAATAGGCGCGGACGTAACCAATTTCAAAGCGGGCGATATTGTTGGCGTGGGCGTGATGGTCGATTCCTGCCGCGAATGCCATTTCTGCCAGCAGAAAGAAGAGCAATATTGTGAATCCGGCTTTGTTGCAACTTACAACGGCATCGATAAATACACTGGCGACAGCACGTGGGGCGGCTACGCACAGAATGTCGTGGTCGATCAGCACTTCGTGGTGTCCGTACCTCAAACCTTGCCGTTAGCGGGCGTTGCGCCGCTGTTGTGTGCGGGCGTCACTGTGTGGTCGCCGCTGCGTCACTTTAACGTGAAAGCCGGTGATAAAGTTGGCGTGGTCGGCCTGGGCGGATTAGGCCATATGGCGGTTAAACTGGCGAGTGCAATGGGCGCGGAAGTCACGCTGTTCACCACTTCCCCGGCCAAAGGTGAAGATGCGCTGCGCTTAGGTGCGTCGCGCGTGGTGGTTTCACGCGATGCGGCGCAGATGGCGGCCGCGCAAACTTCATTGGATTTCATTGTGGACTGCGTCTCAGCACCGCACGATCTCGATCCTTACCTTGCCACGCTGAAAACCAACGGTCGTTTAGTGCTGGTCGGCATTCCTGAGCAGCCGCATCAGTCTCCTAACGTCACGCCGATGGTGAATCGTCGTTTGAGCATCAGCGGCTCATCGATTGGCAGCATTCAGGAAACCCAGGAAATGCTGGATTTCTGCGGCAAGCACAATATCACTGCCGATATCGAACTGATTGCCGGTGAAGCGATCGAAACCGCGTTCGCACGTATGTTGAAGGGCGATGTGAAGTACCGCTTCGTTATCGATATGCAAGCGACCTGCTGGTAAACGTCATACGCCTGCTCATAGTTGCAGGCGATTTCACCCTGAAATCGCCTGAAAAATCATATCCAGTCTATTGATATCATTGATTTTTAATTCTTAAGCGGGTGTCAATGCTCGCCAGAAATAATCACTGCATATAGTTACAACATACTGTTACTTGTTCACCCATCAGCACCCTGATGTGACGTCATCGCCACTTGTCGGTCGAACAGCAAGAATCGAATTTTTTTGTGCCTAACTCAGCAGTCCATCCATGCGATATTCCTC
>NZ_DAMBSA010000051.1:0-4395 GCF_032054795.1 Pantoea sp. CTOTU49201 | reverse complement strand
CTCAATAAATCGCATCAATGATTTCCACTTAGGTGGAAGTTTTACTTCCGCAATAAAACATGTTCTTCGTATTCTATTGAAAAAATTATAATTATTTTTATGGCATGTAAATTGCTTTGAGTGGGGTGACATTTTAATTGATACCACACTAATGAAAAAAATCATCACCTTCGGAACCTTTGATGTGTTCCATGTTGGGCACCTACATATCTTACAGCGAGCAAAAAGGCTGGGTGACTGGCTAGCTGTTGGCGTCTCCTCTGACGCCTTAAACTTCCACAAAAAAGGGCGTTATCCGGTTTACGATGAAAGTGACCGAATGTCGATTATTGCGGGCATTAAATATGTCGATGAAGTTTTTCTCGAAGAGTCGCTGGAATTGAAGCCGGACTATATTAAAAAATATCACGCCGATACCCTGGTGATGGGCGATGACTGGAAAGGTAAATTTGACCGGTATTCTTCACTGGCTGAAATCATCTATCTGGAACGCACTCCTTCGATATCGACAACCTCCCTGATCGAAGTAATAAAAAAGCGTTAACACTGTTGGAGGTGGTGGGTAACGGCAGTAAATCTTATGCGCTGTTTCCGGCGGCGCGTCACATCCTGCAATCACTTTTTGCACAATCCTGAATAAACATTTCCCGCACCGCTCCGATAACTTCCTTACAAACTTTACAAAAACAACAATCGCAGGAGCAGGGAACATGGGGCTGGTATCCCGATTACGTAATGTGCGCATCACGCGTAAACTGTCGGCAGGATTCGGCATCGTGCTGTTGTTAGTGGCACTGGCAACCGGATTGAGCGTGCAGCGCTTCAACGCCATTCATGACATCTATCAGAAAACTAATCTGATTTATGACATCAACATTGAAGTGTTTCAGGCCAAAATTAACCGCCTTAAATATCTGTATGGCGATGACAAATCTGGCCAGGTGATGGCGAACTACGTCACGCATGCGCAGCAGCTTACCAGCGAAGCGAAACAACTTTCATGGTCGGATGCCGCCAGAGCGCGGGTGGATGAACTGGCTACGCACCTCGCCAGTTTCCAGAACAGCATTGGCGCCATGACGCAAGCCACGCAGCAACTCAATAGCTTGCGCTCGCAGCTTGATGCCTTAAGCCAGCAAGACATGACCTCGCGCTACACCCAACTGATTCGCACTCCGGTTACCAATCCTGAACTCACCAACCAAATCTACGAACAGCTGTTCGCCATTAGCAATGTGCGTGAAGAAGCCTGGGCGCTGCGTTTTAACGTTAGTGATACGCTGCGTAAAACGCTGGAGAACCATTTCCAGCAGGCCGATCAGGGCATGAAAGCGCTGCTGGCGCAGTTACCGCCGGAACAGCAGGGCGAATTTACCTCGCTGTGGCAGGACACCGAGAAATTTAAAAGCCTCAGCCTGCAAGCGGCGGATGCCTACGGTCAGCTGCGTGCGGCGGAAGATACGGTCAAAGTGGCGGGCGATAAAAGCAGTGCGGCGATCAAACAGATCATTACCATCGTCAAAACGCGCAACGATGAACTGGCCAACGGATCGGCGGCAATCTCACTGCTGATTGGTGGTCTGGCGATTCTGTTCGGCGTACTGGTGGCGTGGTACATCATTCGTCAAATCACGCGTCCGGTGTTCCATAACCTGGAGCTGGCGGAGCGCATCGCCAACGGCGATCTCAGCTCGCAATTTGCCACCGATCGCCATGATGAACTCGGCAAGCTGACGTCGGCGATGGGACGCATGAACGAACGACTTCGCAGCATGATCGGCGATGTGCTGAGCAGCGTTAACAGCGTGTCACAGGCGGCCAGTGCGATTAACCAGGGCAACCTCGATTTGTCATCGCGCACCGAACAACAAGCGGCGGCGGTGGTGGAAACCGCTGCCAGCATGGAGCAGCTCACCGCCACGGTGAAAAATAACGCCGCCAATGCGCGTCAGGCGAGTCAGATTGCGGCGGAAGCGTCACACAACGCCAACAAAGGCGGCATCGCGGTGCGTGATGTGGTGAACACCATGGGCGAAATTTCTGACAGCTCGAAAAAGATCGCCGATATCACCGCCGTGATTAATAGCATCGCCTTCCAGACCAACATCCTCGCGCTGAACGCGGCGGTGGAAGCGGCGCGTGCCGGTGAGCAGGGACGTGGCTTCGCCGTGGTCGCCAGCGAAGTGCGCAATCTGGCACAGCGCAGTGCCGGTGCGGCAAAAGACATCGAACAGTTGATCAGTGAATCGGTGGGGCGCATCAGTAATGGCCACCAGCAGGTGGCGCGAGCCGGTGAAACCATGGATCAGATTCTCGGCAGCATTGCGCGCGTGAATGAAATCATGGAAGAGATTTCAGCAGCGTCGGATGAACAGAGTCGTGGCATTGAGCAAATTGCCCGTGCGGTGGGCGAGCTGGATACCACCACACAGCAGAACGCCACGCTGGTTAGCGCCTCTTCGCACTCGGCGAATTCGCTGGAAGAGCAGGCGCTGATGCTGGAGCGATTGGTGGCGCAGTTCCGCTTGCAGGGTGCCGCCCGCTAGAATAAACATAGTGGAAGTCGGTCCCGATTGACTTCCACTGTCTCTCTTTCAATCAGAGTGCGACTTTTTTGTGCGGTTGCGAAAGTGCAAGGTAAATATTCTTAAAATATTCCGCTCCACTGATAACTTTTCCCGTTAAACTGCAATTCTTGTCGTCCTGATACTTCCCGTGCATGAACTACTACTCACCTGACGATAGTCACTTGAAGCGGCGTTCCCAACGCTTCGTCCGTCGCATGTTTATCATGCGTCAGCTCGGCACGATTTTATGTTTTTTCCCAATCCTCTCAGTACTGATGGAGATGGATCGTGGCCTGGCGTTTAGCGCCCTGTTATTTGTGAATGCGTTTCTCTGGCCGTGGTTGGCGTATCGCCGCGCGTTGCGGGCAGATGATTCCACCACCACCGAACGGCATAATTTAACCCTCGACGCCGCCTTTGGTGGTATTTGGGTGGCGCTAATGGCGCTGAGTCCGCTGCCTTCATTTGTCATCATGGCGGTGCTGGCCTCGGATCGTTATGCCGCCGGCGGTGCCGCGCAGTTGATCGCAGCGATGCAGGCATTTCTCTGCGGCTTTGTCATGGTATGGCTAATGGATGGCGCTGGCGTAAACCTGACGTTCAGCACACAAACCGTCTGGCTGACCTTGCCGCTGGCGACCTGCTACATGCTGGTGCTCAGCGTTACGTCCTACAATCTCACCTGGCAATTGCGTAAGCGTAACCGCGAGCTGGAGCGCATTGCGCTGATGGATCCCGGCCTGGAAATCCCCAATCGTCGCCTGTTTGAACGCCGCTTGGAGAGCGAGTTTCTCAGTACGCGTCGTGGCGACAGCGCCGGTTATTTGCTGCTGATGGATCTCGATTATTTCAAAACGGTAAACGATACGTGGGGCCATGAAGCGGGGGATTTCCTGCTGGCAGAAATCTCGGCGTTACTGCGCAATCATGTGGGATTACAGGATATTCCGGCGCGTTTTGGCGGCGATGAGCTGGGCGTGATTGTGCATCATGCCAGCGATGAATCGGTGGTGGCGCTGGCCCAACGTTTGCAGGAAAAGATCGCGCAGGTGCGCTTACCAGCGTCGGCGGAGTTTCGTTGTTCGGTGAGTATTGGTATTGCATCGGCAGCACATGCGGAGTCGATTCGTCACTGGTTGCGGCATGCCGATGAAGCGCTGTATGAGGTCAAACGCGCCGGACGCAACGGCGTGCGCTTGTGGCAACCGTCGCTGGCCGGCGCGGCCTGAATCACACGAATTCGGGTTCGCAATTCACCGGAAAGTTAAGCGAGTTCGCAATGAAACAGGCTTCATGCGCCTGATGATGCAGTTCACGCGCGCGGTCCGCGTCCGCCGGATCGCGCAGCGCAATACGCGGTTTCAACGTGATATTGGTAAACCGGCCGCGCGTGCCTTCAATCATTGTCCCTTCCGCCGCATCTTCGTAGGCTTCCACCACAATTCCGGCGTCAGAACAGAGATGCAGATACCATAATTTGTGGCAAGCCGAGGCTGAAGCCAGCAGTAACTCTTCCGGATTCCAGCGCGCCGCATCACCGCGAAACGCCGGATCGGCGCTCAGCGCTACCGTCTCTTTGCCAACGGCAATCAGCTCCGCGTTGCGGTCATAAGCGGTATAAGATGCGGTGCCGTTGCCGCGGTTTCCGGTCCAGCGCACTGTGACCTGATAATGGTGTTCCTTTGCTGCCATGTTAAAAGCCCCTTTTAAATCGTAGGGTAGCCATTAATGGCGACCCTCTCAATGAACGCACGAAACTGGAAAACATCACCCACGGTGTTATCCGGTCACCATAAATGGCGACCCTACGAAAATCCCGCCAAGCCAT
>NZ_DAMBSA010000050.1:0-17132 GCF_032054795.1 Pantoea sp. CTOTU49201 | reverse complement strand
GTGAACTGCTGCGTGAAAAAGAGAAGCTGGAGCTGGAAATTGAGCGCCTGCGCAGCGTCCGCACTGAGAAGCTGAGCAAAGAAGCGCAACAGCTGCAGAAGCTGGGCTTTAGCCGCGAAATCACCAAAAAAGAACAAGCCAACATGGGCGCATTCAAGAAAAGCGTGCGCGGCCTGGTGGTGGTACACCCAATGACCGCGCTCGGACGTGAGATGGGACTGAAAGTGATGACCGGCTACGCGAAGCAGCCGTTCTAATCTTGACTTACGCGGCGTGTGAAACGTCGCGTAGGATGCCCGCCGCCTGATGAACTTGTTCATTCAGACTGTCCAGCAAGGCATAGCGACGGCGATACTCGGCGCGCTTCTTGCTGGCAATCTCTTCCAGATCTTTACGCTCCGCGCGTAACGGCAACGCAAACAGCTCATCGGCGCGCGCCACGCCACCCAACGACAACCAAAACTCGCTGTAGCTGGCAAAGAACTTGTCGCCTTTACTGTGACGATAGCGCAGGCTACGGAACACGTGCGTGGTATCGCCAACGGCAGTGATCGCCTCAACGCCACACTGATGCGCCAGATTAAATACCGCTTCCATCAGCAAACGTTTCGGGAATACGCCGTGTGCCGCTTTCGTGGCATCGCGAATCACGTCGTTGGAAATATGTTTACGCGGTCCCTGCAACCCACCAATTAATAAGGTGCGCGTGTTCTGTTCGCGAATAATTGAGAAAGAGAGCGAAGCAATTAACTGCGTTTGATAATGCAGTTCCAGGGTAATTTCACCTTCACGGTCAAAACGTCCCGGACAGCAGTGAATCACAAACGCCTCGTCGTTCTTGCCGCTCAACGTGGCCAGTAAATTATCGCCCGGACTCTGCAACAGCTGGCGCAGTGCCGCATTCTCTAACTGCTCCATCAACGTGTAGTGATCGATGATCGCCTGCGCACGTTGCGCCACGCTGAATCCCGCACGCAGATAAGGACGATGTGGCTTGGCCGGTAGCAAACCTTGCATGGTCAGCAGCTGCGGCAGCGCAGACAATTTCGCTAACTGGTGCAGATAATTAAAGGTCGTTACAGGAAATACTAACGACCTTAAGGCAAATTTCGCGCGAAAACTTCCGCTATTCCATAATTTATTCGGTCTGAACTTTCCGCTTATTAATGGCAAAAAAAGCGGCGCTGACGAATCATTATTCGTCACAGAAGTTGTGATAGTAGACATGATTATTTGGGCTTAGCGAGACAAATTGTCGCTACTATATGCCCCAAATTATCAACGGCAGGTTAATAAGCTTTCGCAGCGCAATAATCGTACACGTGAATATTCAGGTCGTTTAGAAAGGGTTTAAAAAAGACGAAAAAAAACCGGTGACGTCATCACCGGTTTCGTGTTGCGGCTATAGCCTGAACTTACTTCGCAGCAGCGAAACGCGCTGCAGCTTCGTCCCAGTTCACAACGTTCCAGAATGCTTTGATGTAATCAGGACGTTTGTTCTGATACTTCAGGTAGTAAGCGTGTTCCCACACATCCAGACCGATGATCGGAGTGCCTGAAACGCCAGCGACCGCTTCACCCATCAATGGGCTGTCCTGGTTTGCGGTTGAAACCACAGCCAGTTTATCGCCTTTTTTCACCAGCCACGCCCAGCCTGAACCGAAGCGAGTGGTAGCGGCTTTCTCAAACTCAGCCTGGAAAGCTTCAACGCTACCGAAATCTTTTTCGATGGCAGCTTTCAGGTCGCCCTGCAGCGAGGTGCCCAGTTTCAGACCTTTCCAGAAGAAGCTGTGGTTAGCGTGGCCGCCTGCGTTGTTACGCAGTGGACCTTTTTTGTCTGCTGGCAGCTGATCCAGTTTAGCGATCAGTTCTTCAACCGGCAGGTTGGCGAATTCGGTACCTTCCAGCGCAGCGTTAGCGTTGTTAACGTAGGCCTGGTGGTGTTTAGAGTGATGGATTTCCATCGTCTGCTTGTCGAAGTGCGGTTCCAGTGCGTCGTACGCATACGGCAGGGATGGCAGTGAATAACTCATGTTCTTCCTCTCCATTTTAGTGTTTTGCAGCACCACCTCACTGGGCGTGCCGCGTAAGCAGTCGGATCATTATAGTTAAAAACATGATCCGTAAAAGGGTTATCAATGCCTTAGAATTGATAAGGATTTGATGAATCTGGGAAAAGGTGCGCACGCACGGCTACACCTTGTGGCTGCTGGCGCGCAGTTTAAGCTGCACCGGCAGTTCATTGATGGCTGGCGGTTCATCGCCTTTGAGTGCCGCCAGCAGACGTTTACCCGCCGTGCGCCCCATCTCTTCATACGGCAACACAATGCTGGTGAGCGGCGGCGAACACACCGCCGCTAACGGGCCGCCGCCAATGCTGGCAATCGCCAACTGGCTGGGAATCGCAATCCCCGCCGCATGGCACGCCATGATGGCACCGCAAGCCACTTCATCGCTGGTGCAAATCAGCACATCCAGCTCTGGCCAGGTAAGGCGAATTTCTGCCAGCAAGCTGTGCCCGGCGGCAAAGGTTGGCATTTTCGGCGATGTCACCACGCGATGCGGCGCCTGATTCATCGCCAGCATGCCGCTGTGCCAGCCATTCAGCAGCTGGCGGAAGATGGTGTTATTACTCTGCGTGCACAACAAACCGAGATTGCGATAACCGCGCTCGACCAGGCTTTGCACCAGTTGGCGAATCGCTTTGGCGTAATCGACACCAATGCTGATCCCCGCCGAGTCCTGATGCACACCGCCAATATCCATCACCGGCAGCCCGGAATTGCTCAGCAGACGATGCGCTTCGGCGGCGTTATCGAAATTGAAATGCACCATCGCCGCCGGATTATAGGAGAGCAGCATTTCGATTAGCTCGCTCTCTTCCGCAGCCGAATGATTAGCTTCCGCCAGCATCATGTTGTAGCCCTGCGGCCGCAGCACTTCCTGCAGCGCTTCCGACACAATTGCACTGCCCGGCGTGGCAAACGACGGCACCACCATGGTGATCAGGCGTGATGTCGCCGATGCGAGATTACTCGCCTGCACGTTCGGTACATAGGAGAGCTCAATCACCGCCGCATCGATTTTGGCGCGAATTTCAGGCGACACTTTTTCCGGCATGCGCAACGCACGCGACGCTGTCATGGTGCTTACACCTACCAAACGGGCAACATCGGCTAAAGTACTTTTGCCGGTACCGCGCCGTCGCTTCTCAGCCATTCCTGCTCCTATGTCTGCCCTCCATACTTCAAACTGCAGGTGCGTTGGCTGCGTGTGCTCACCCCAGTCACTTACTTCAGTAAGCTCCTGGGGCTTCCCCCACTTGCCGCCTTCCTGCATTTCGAATTATGAAGGGCACTATTCATAACGTTTACTTTTTGCCAGGACGCAGCTTAAAACCAAATCTGTTAACGCGCCATGTGAAAAACCACAGTTTCGGGCATCGCTGGCCCTGCGATCTTTCCAGAATGCTGAGCATGTCAGGTGCTTGCAACGAAGACAAACGCGCAGCAAGGAAATGTTAGCGATAACACGTTTTTTAACAATAACGGTGTTAGCGCTAACTTTTGCGACAATCATCACAGAAAACCGCTGAGAAAATAACCTACATTGCACCCCATCGACGAATAAACAGGAATTACTGATGCTCACTCAATGGCTAACACCGCAACATATTCGTGTCGTAGAGCAGGTTAGCGACTGGCAGGAAGCGGTGCGTTTATCCGCCGAACCGCTGCTGGCCGCCGGTGCCATCAGCCCGGCTTATCTCGATGCCATCTTCACTTCGCATGCCGAGCTCGGCCCGTATTACGTGCTGGCGCCGGGTCTGGCGATGCCACATGCCCGCCCGGAACAAGGCGCGCGCAAAAACGGCCTGTCGCTGCTGCATGTGAAGAATGGCGTAAGTTTTCAGGCCGATGAAAACGATCCGGTTTATGTGGTCATCATGCTGTGTGCGCTGTCTGGCGACGATCATATTCAGATGATCACCGCATTAGCCGACGTGTTCAGCGACGAATCCCGCCTGCAGCAGTTGCTGTCGGCTTCTACCCTGTCAGCGATTGAAGCTGTCATTGAAAAATAAATAACCAGAGAACCCTATTATGAAAAAAGTGCTGATTGTGTGCGGAAATGGTTTAGGCAGCAGCTTCATTGTTGAAATGAACGTGAAGAAGATTGTGGCGGAATTGGGTAAAGAAGCCGAAGTGGGCCACACCGATTTAACCTCAGCGAAATCTGAACAGGCTGACTTAATTATTGCCGCGAAAGATATTGCCGATCAATTAGCCGGACACAGCGCGAAAGTCGTTGGCCTGACTAATCTGCTGGATAATGCAAAAATCAAAGAAATTATCGCTGAAAATATTTAATAACCTTGTAAGGCAAGTACACGCTACTTAATACGGAGTAGGTTATGCTGCAATTTATTATAAAGGATGTTCTTGGAACACCCGCAATACTTGTCGGCCTTTTTTCCCTGTTTGGTTTATTACTGCAAAAGAAACCGGTTTCTGATGTTATTTCCGGTACGCTTAAAACCATCATGGGTTTTGTTATTCTCATCGCCGGGGCCAATTAAATTGCGGCCACATTAACCATCTTCAGCCAGCTGTTTGAGCACTCGTTTAATATTCAGGGCGTAGTACCAAACACCGATGCAATGGCCGCGCTGGCACAGAAGAGCTACGGCACCGAAACCGCCATGATTATGGTGTTCGGTATGCTGGTGAACATCTTGCTGGCGCGTATTACACCGCTGAAATACATCTTCCTGACCGGTCACCACACGCTGTATATGTCGGCGATGCTGGCGGTGATTCTGTCAGTCGGCGGCATACACGGCTTCTGGCTGGTGCTGATTGGTTCGCTGATTCTCGGCACCATGATGGTGGTGTGCCCGGCGATTCTGCAGCCGTTCACCCGCAAAATCACCAACTCGGACGATCTGGCACTCGGCCACTTTGGCTCAACCGGTTATCTGCTCTCCGCGTTAGTCGGCAAAGTGGTCGGTAAAGGCAGCCCGTCGATTGAAGAACTGAAGGTGCCGAAAACCCTCAACTTCCTGCGCGACTCATCGGTAGCGATTTCGCTGACCATGATGATTCTGTTTATCGCGTTGGTTCTGGTTGCGGGCAAAGAGTTCACCGAAAGCATCAGTGGCGGCCAGAACTACATTGTGTTCGCCATTATTCAGTCGATTACCTTTGCTGCTGGCGTCTACATCATCCTCGCCGGTGTACGTATGGTGATTGCCGAGATCGTGCCGGCCTTTAAAGGCATCGCCGATAAGCTGGTACCCAACGCCAAACCGGCGCTGGATTGCCCAACCGTGTTCCCGTTCGCACCGAACGCGGTGATCATCGGCTTCCTGTCGAGCTTCTCCGCCGGTTTGATCAGCATGTTCCTGTGCCCGCTGTTTGGCCTGAGCGTCATCGTTCCGGGTCTGGTGCCGCACTTCTTCTGCGGTGCAACTGCTGGCGTCTACGGCAATATCACCGGCGGACGTCGTGGCGCAGTGATTGGCGCCTTTGTGCAAGGCCTGCTGATCTCCTTCCTGCCAGCGATTCTGCTGCCGCTGATGGGCGACCTCGGCTTTGCTTCCACCACCTTCGGCGATGCCGACTTCGGCATTGTCGGTATCGTGCTCGGCCACATTATTTCGTTCTTCCATTGATGTCATCAACAGCGCCTGCGGGCGCTGTTTTTGTAATGAGGAAATAAGTTATGCAAGCCAAATTTTCCCCCTCCTTAATGTGCATGGATCTCACGCGTTTTCGCGAACAGGTCGAAGCGATGAATAGCACCGCCGCCTTTTATCATGTCGATATTATGGATGGCAGCTACGTGAAGAATATTACGCTGTCGCCGTTCTTTATCGAGAACCTGCGTAAAATTACCGATGTGCCGATTGACGTGCATTTAATGGTGAATCATCCGGAAGATATTATTCCGATGTGTATTGAGGCGGGTGCAGATATTATTAGCTTCCACCCGGAAACCGCCAATAATAAAATATTCCGCCTGCTGACGCAGATTAAAGATGCGGGCCGTCGCTGCGGCGTGGTGTTAAATCCGGCCACGCCGGCAGAAAGTATTCGTGAATATGCGCATCTGCTGGATAAAGTGACGGTGATGTCGGTAGATCCGGGTTTCGCCGGCCAGAGATTTATTCCGGAAACGTTGAATAAGATTCGCCAGCTGATCGCCATGCGCGAAGAGCACGGTTATCACTATCTGACTGAAATTGATGGTTCGTGCAACGCGCGCACCTTTAAACAAATCGCCGCTTCCGGCGTCGATGTGTTTATTGTCGGTACGTCAGGTTTGTTTAATCTGGATGACGATGTGGCACAGGCGTGGCAGAAGATGGAGAGCATTTTCGCCGAGGAAACCGCAGCGTAATACCCCGTAGGGTCGCCATTCATGGCGACCTTATTCATTACCGCACCCTATCCACAGCGACCGTTTTACCGCCCCAACTCACTCAACGACTTATCCAGCGCACCCACCAGCCAGTCGATATCCGCTTCCTGGAACGCCAACGGCGGGCGCAGTTTCAGCACGTTACCGTACGGACCTGCCACTGACGTCAGCACGCGGTGCTCGCGCAGCTTCTCAATTAAATCCAGCGCCAGCGCTTTGTCCGGCGTTTTGCTGGCGCGGTCCTGCACCAGTTCGAAACCAATAAACAAACCTGCACCGCGCACGTCGCCGATGGATTCATGGCGATCCATCAGTTTCTGCAACTCACCTAATAGTTTGGCGCCCACCACGCGGCTGTGCTCCTGCAAGCCCTCTTCTTTAATCACCGTCAACACCGCTTGCGCTGCGGCCATCGCCACCGGATTACCGCCAAAGGTGTTGAAGTAAGGAATTTCATCGCTGAACGCGGCAAGCACATCGCTTTTCGCCAGCAGGCCCGAAACCGGAATGCCGTTGCCCATTGGCTTGCCGGTGGTAATCACATCGGGCACCACGCCGTGACGCGCAAAGCCCCAGAACGCATCGCCGGTACGGCCAAAGCCCGGCTGCACTTCATCGGCGATGAAAATCCCGCCGTTGGCATGCACCACATCGACCGCTTTTTGCAGGAAGCCACGCGGGTTCGGCAATACGCCATCGGACGAGAAAATCGAGTCAGCGAGGAATCCGGCAAACTTAATGCCGTGCGCTTTCATATCGTCGATCTGCTTCTGAATTTCATTGGCAAACCACTCACCGAGATCCGGCGCATTGACGCGATAAGCATCCGGCGGTGAAACCAGACGCGTGGTTGCCGCCAGCGGCTGTCCGCTGCCGAGCGCGGGCGACACGCCTGACGTGAGATCGCTGGTGCCGTGATACGCCTCCTGCGACACAATAATGCCGGTGCCGCCGCTGAAAGCACGCGCCACGCGGATCGCCAAATCGTTGGCTTCCGAACCGGTACACATATACATGGCGCGATCGATGGCATCCGGCGTGGTCGCCAGCAGCTCTTCGGTGTAATCGAGAATACGTTCGTGCAGATAGCGCGTGTGGGTGTTCAGCATCTTCATCTGCTGATTCACCGCCTCAATCACCGCCGGATGGCAGTGACCAATGCTCGCCACGTTGTTGTACACATCAAGATATTTATCACCGGCGGCATCCCACAAATACTGCCCTTCGCCGCGCACTAAGTGCACCGGCTTGCGGTAAAACAGGCGATACGACTCGCCCAACACTTTGCTGCGCTTGTCGGTGAGCTTGCGGGTTGCCGCATCCAGCCCGTCGGCGTGCTCAGCACGAAAACTGTTGGTATCCATGATGGTAGAACGTGTAGCCATGGTAACTCCCGTTGCGAAGGTGAAAGGGGTGCATGCGAAATCGCCGTTTGCCAATATCATGCCTGCTTTGGCGACAAATGCAACCAAATACACAAATACAACCAAATACACATGACGGCGTCATGACACTCAGGTAAGCTTAGGCCCAGGTTGAACACGCCACAGGGAAAAGTCATGCTGCAGGAAACCCGCTTACACCGCATTCGCGCGCTGCTGACCACGCAACATCAGCTCAGCACCGAACGCATCATCAACGAGCTTGGCATTTCGCGCGAAACCGCGCGGCGCGACATTATTGAGCTGGAAGCGCAGGGATTAGCGCGGCGTGTGCATGGCGGTTTGGTCGCCGTCGATAGCCAGCCAGAGCCGCCATTACAGGTGCGCCGCAACGCGCAGGCGAAAGAGAAACGCGCGATTGCGGTTGCCGCCGCGCAGCATCTCCAGCCCGGCCAAACGCTGTTCCTCGATGCCGGCACCACCACCACCATACTGGCCGAACAGCTGCGCAGCATGTCGGGTTTAACCATCATCACTAACAGTTTGCAGGCCGCGCTGGCGCTGAGCGCAGCGGAAGAGCATGAAACGCTGAATAATCAGGTGATTTTACTTGGCGGCATGATGATGGCAGGCGCGCAACAAACGCGCGGTGAGATGACGATCGGCGAAATTTTTCGTTATCGCGCCGATGTGGCGCTGCTTTCGCCGGTCGGCATCGACGCTAAAAACGGTGCCTGCAGCTTTCATCCCCACGAAGCGGCGATTGCCCGCGCCATGGTGCAGCAGGCGAATCGCACCATTTTACTGGCGGATCACAGCAAACTCGGCGTGATCAGCCGCACCGTTTACGCACCGATTGCAGAAGTTGATCTGCTGATTTGCGACAGCGGCGCGGCAAAACCTGGCGCGCTGGCGGCGCTGCAACAGGCGTTGCCGCAGGTGCAGGTGGTTTAACGCAGGCGCTGCGGATGGCTGTAAACCGTGGCGCGGCCCGGTTTACTGAAGCCAACCAGCGTGAGATTACAGCGTTCGGCCACCTCAACGGCAAGCTGGGTCGCCGCCGAAACCGCGAACAGAATCTCCACGCCGCACATGGCGGATTTCTGCACCATCTCATAGCTGGCGCGGCTGGAAACCAGCACCGCGCCCTGCTGCCACGGCTGCTGACTGCGATTCCCCAGCAGTTTATCCAGCGCCACATGGCGACCAACATCTTCATAGCCGCCCTGCAATTCGCCTTGCGGTGACATCCACGCCGCCGCATGCGTGCAGCCGGTGAGATTGCCGATCGGCTGGTAGTCGCGCAGCTGCGCCAGGCCTTTATCGAGGTTAGCTAAATCAAAAGTTTGGCTGAATGGCAGCGGCTGTAACGGCTTGCCGATTTGATCGAGTTGCTCGACGCCACACACGCCGCAGCCGGTGCGTCCGGCCATCGCACGACGCTGCTCTTTCAGCGCCATAAAGCGGCGGCTGGAGAGCTCAATCTGCACTTCAACACCGTTACAGCCCGGCACCACATCGATGCCGAAGATTTCATCATGGCGCTCAATAATCCCTTCCGAGAGCGAGAAACCTAACGCAAAAGCTTCCAAATCATTGGGTGTGGCCATCATCACAACGTGCGAAATGCCGTTATACACCAGCGCCACCGGCACTTCCTCGGCCAGCCAGTCAGTTTCAGCAAGGCTGATATCACGCCGCTGATGGACCTGCGCCTGCACCGCGCCTGAGATCTTATTCACATTAATGTGACTTTCCTGCTCATTCTCTGTCACTTTTTTCGCCTCATACAACAACCTTACTAAAGTAGTGGTATTATTAGGTCGCTATTGCCGCAATATTCGTCGGGTTATTGTGACGCCCGATCCACTGCACCGCAAAAGTACAATCAATCATGTTGAAAGGATAATCCATGAACGTCAGCCGAAGAAAATTCTTCAAGGTGTGTGCTGGCGGTATGGCAGGGACAACGGCAGCGCTGCTCGGCTTTGCGCCAGAGGTAGCGCTGGCGGAAACGCGGCAGTACAAACTGCTGCGCGCGCGCGAAACCCGTAACACCTGCACTTACTGCTCAGTTGGCTGTGGCTTGTTAATGTACAGCCTTGGTGACGGCGCGAAAAACGCCAAAGAGACGATTTTCCACATCGAAGGGGATCCGGATCATCCGGTGAGCCGCGGCGCATTGTGCCCGAAAGGCGCAGGCCTGCTCGACTTCATCCACAGTGAAAGTCGCCTGCAATACCCGGAATACCGCGCGCCAGGCTCCAATAAATGGCAGCGCATTAGCTGGGACGATGCCTTTGATCGTATCGCGAAGCTGATGAAAGCGGATCGCGACGCTAACTTCGTGGCGCAGAACGCCGCTGGCGTGACGGTAAACCGTTGGCTCTCCACCGGCATGTTGTGTGCTTCGGCATCCAGCAACGAAACCGGCTACTTAACTCAGAAATTTACCCGATCGCTTGGCATGTTAGCGGTCGACAACCAGGCACGCGTTTGACACGGACCAACGGTAGCAAGTCTTGCTCCAACATTTGGTCGCGGTGCGATGACCAATCACTGGGTCGACATCCGTAATGCCAATCTGATCGTTGTGATGGGCGGGAACGCCGCTGAAGCGCATCCCGTGGGATTCCGCTGGGCGATGGAAGCCAAAATTCACAACAAAGCCAAAATTATTGTTATCGATCCGCGTTTCACACGAACCGCATCGGTAGCCGATTTCTATACGCCGATCCGCTCGGGCACCGACATTACTTTCCTGTCGGGCGTACTGCTGTGGCTGCTGCAAAACGAAAAAATCCAGCGCGAATATGTCGAGGCGTACACCAACGCCAGCCTGATCGTACGCGAGGATTATCATTTTGAAGATGGCCTGTTCAGCGGCTACGACGAAGCGAATCGCAAATACGACAAAACCAGTTGGAACTACGAGTTGGGCGATGACGGCTTTGCTAAACGCGACACCACGCTGACGCACCCGCGCTGCGTGTGGAACCTGCTGAAGCAACACGTAAGCCGCTACACGCCAGAAATCGTTGAGCGCATTTGCGGCACGCCAAAAGCTGACTTCCTGCATGTCTGCGAACTGCTGGGCGAAACCAGCGCGCGCGATCGCACCACCTCATTCCTGTATGCGCTCGGCTGGACGCAGCACTCGGTTGGCGCGCAGAACATCCGCACCATGGCGATGATTCAGCTGCTGCTCGGCAACATGGGCATGATTGGCGGCGGCATCAATGCGCTGCGCGGCCACTCGAATATTCAGGGTCTGACCGATCTCGGTTTGCTGTCGCAGAGTTTGCCGGGTTACATGACCTTGCCGTCGGAGAAACAAGCCGATCTGCAGAGTTATCTTGCCGCCAACACGCCAAAAGCGCTGCTGCCGGGCCAGGTGAACTACTGGAGCAACTACCCGAAATTCTTTGTCAGCCAGATGAAAGCCTTCTTCGGCGACAAAGCCCAGAAAGAGAACAACTGGGGCTTCGACTGGTTGCCGAAGTGGGATAAAGGCTACGACGTGCTGCAGTACTTCGAGATGATGTCGCAAGGCAAGGTTAACGGCTATCTGTGCCAGGGCTTCAACCCGGTGGCGTCGTTCCCGAACAAGCGCAAAGTGATTGAGTCACTGTCGAAGCTGAAGTTCCTGGTCACCATCGACCCGCTCAACACCGAAACCGCTACCTTCTGGGAGAATCACGACGAGTTTAACGATGTTGATCCGTCAAAAATTCAGACCGAAGTGTTCCGTTTGCCATCCACCTGCTTCGCTGAAGAGAACGGTTCGATCGTCAACTCTGGCCGCTGGTTGCAGTGGCACTGGAAAGGTCAGGATGCACCGGGCGAAGCGCTGAATGATGGTGAAATCCTTTCCGGCATCTATTCACGCCTGCGCAAAATGTACGCCAGTGAAGGCGGCGCGCTGCCTGAGCAAGTGCTGAACATGAGCTGGAACTACCTGACGCCAGAAAATCCAGCCCCTGAAGAAGTGGCGATGGAGAACAACGGTAAAGCACTGGCCGATGTGTTCGATGACAAAGGCACGTTGTTGGTGAAAAAAGGCCAACAGCTCAGCACCTTTGCCCATCTGAAAGATGACGGCAGCACCAGCAGCGGTTGCTGGATTTTCGCTGGCAGCTGGACGCCGGAAGGCAATCAAATGGCACGCCGCGATAACACCGATCCTACCGGTTTGGGCAATACGCTGAACTGGAGTTGGGCATGGCCGCTGAATCGCCGCATTCTTTACAACCGCGCCTCGGCTGACCCACAAGGCAATCCGTGGGATCCGAAACGCCAAATCCTGAAATGGGATGGCGCGAAATGGGGCGGCATGGATGTGCCGGATTACAGCGCCGCCGCGCCAGGCAGCGATGTCGGGCCGTTCATCATGCAGCCGGAAGGCATGGGACGCCTGTTTGCGCTCGACAAAATGGCCGAAGGCCCGTTCCCGGAACACTACGAGCCGTTTGAAACGCCGATCGGCACTAACCCGCTGCATCCGAACGTGGTATCCAACCCGGCGGCGCGCGTGTTCAAGGACGATTTGGCATCGATGGGCCAGGCGGAGCAGTTCCCGTATGTCGGCACCACTTATCGCCTCACCGAGCATTTCCATTACTGGACCAAACACGCGCGGCTCAATGCCATCGCGCAGCCGGAACAGTTTATTGAAATCGGCGAGAAGCTGGCCAACAAGCTCGGCATCGCGCAGGGCGATACGGTGAAAGTGAGCTCCAATCGCGGCTACATCAAAGCCAAAGCGGTGGTCACTAAGCGCATCCGTCCACTCAACGTCGACGGCAAAATCGTCGATACCATCGGCATTCCGATTCACTGGGGTTATCAGGGCGTGGCGAAAAAAGGCTTTATCGCCAATACCCTGACGCCGTTTGTCGGCGATGCCAACACGCAGACGCCAGAATTTAAGGCGTTCCTGGTCAACGTCGAGAAGGTGTAAGGAGAACGAATATGGCTTATCAATCTCAAGACATTATCCGCCGCTCCGCCACCAATGGACTCACGCCTGCCCCGCAGGCGCGTAACCATCAGCAGGAAGTGGCGAAACTGATCGACGTGACCACCTGCATCGGCTGCAAAGCTTGTCAGGTGGCGTGTTCGGAGTGGAACGATATCCGCGATGAAGTGGGACATAACGTTGGGGTGTACGACAATCCCGCCGATTTGACCGCCAAATCCTGGACGGTGATGCGCTTCTCAGAAGTGGAGGAGAACGGCAAGTTAGAGTGGCTGATCCGCAAGGATGGCTGCATGCACTGCGCCGATCCCGGCTGCCTGAAGGCGTGTCCGTCTGAAGGCGCGATTATTCAGTACGCCAACGGCATCGTCGATTTTCAGTCAGAACAGTGCATTGGCTGCGGCTACTGCATCGCTGGCTGCCCGTTCGATGTGCCGCGTATGAATAAAGAGGACAACCGCGTGTATAAATGCACGCTGTGCGTCGATCGTGTCAATGTTGGTCAGGAACCGGCGTGCGTGAAAACCTGCCCGACCGGCGCGATTCACTTCGGCAGCAAAAGCGATATGCAGGCGCTGGCGGGTGAACGCGTGGCCGAACTCAATACGCGCGGCTATGCCAACGCGGGCTTGTACGATCCGGCAGGCGTTGGCGGTACGCACGTGATGTACGTACTGCACCACGCCGACAAACCGCAGCTGTATCACGGTTTGCCGGCTAACCCGAGCATCAGCCCGGCGGTGACATTCTGGAAAGGGATCTGGAAACCGCTGGCGGCAATTGGTTTTGCCGCCACCTTTGCCGCCTCAGTATTCCACTACGTTGGCGTTGGGCCGAACCGCGTGGAAGAGGATGAGGACGAGAACCTGCACGAAAAAGAGGAGCGCGAATAATGAAAAAACGCGATCGTCTGGTGCGCTACAGCGCACCGGAACGCATCAATCACTGGATTGTGGCGTTCTGTTTTGTGCTCGCCGCGCTAAGCGGGCTGGGTTTCTTTTTCCCGTCGTTTAACTGGCTGATGCACGTGCTCGGCACGCCGCAGTTGGCGCGTATCCTGCATCCCTTTATTGGCACGGTGATGTTTGCCGCCTTTATCATCATGTTCTTACGCTATTGGAAACATAATCTGATCAATCGCGAAGACCTGGTCTGGGCGAAAAACATCCACAAAATCGTGCAAAACGAAGAGGTCGGCGATACCGGCAAATACAACTTCGGGCAGAAGTGTGTGTTCTGGGCTGCTATCATCAGCTTAGTCTTGCTGCTGGTGAGCGGAATTGTTATCTGGCGCCCATACTTTGCCGGCGCCTTTACCATTCCGCTGATTCGCATCGCACTAGTGGTGCATTCGGTCTCAGCTGTGGCGCTGATCATGGTAATTATGGTGCACATTTACGCCGCGTTGTGGGTAAAAGGCACCATTACCGCCATGGTTGAGGGCTGGGTTCCGGCCGCGTGGGCGAAGAAACATCACCCACGCTGGTATCGCGAGCAGCGCCAACGCCAAACACAACAGGAAAAACGTCCCTGATGAGTATTCGCATCATCCCGCAGGACCAGCTGGAGAAAGGTGCAAAACTGACGGCGGAGCAAGTTCCGCCGTTACTTTTCCCCCGGCTGAAAAATCTGTATAGCCGCCGTGCGGCACGTTTGCGCGACCTGGCCGCGAAGAATCCGCTCGGTGATTACCTGCGCTTTGCCGCAGTGATCGCCGAGGCGCAGGAGATCGTGCTGTATGACCATCCGCTGCAAATCGACCTGCAGCAGCGGCTGACGCAGAGCGCCGAGCAGGGCAAGCCGCCGCTCGATATCCACACCTACCCGCGCGATGCGCACTGGCAACGTCTGCTGCATTCGCTGATCGCTGAGCTGAAGCCGGAGATGAGCGGCCAGGCGCTGGCGGTGCTGGAGAATCTGGAAAAAGCCTCCACCACTGAACTGGAAAATCTGGCGCATGCGCTGCTGGAAGGCGATTTCGCGCAGGTGAGCAGCGATAAATCGCCGTTCATCTGGGCGGCGCTGTCGATTTACTGGGCGCAAATGGTGGCACTGATTCCGGGCAAAGCACGCGCAGAATACGGTGAGCATCGCCAGTTCTGTCCGGTGTGCGCCAGCGTGCCAGTCACCAGCGTGGTGCACATGAGCGTGGGCCAGCAAGGACTGCGCTATCTGCACTGTAATCTGTGTGAAAGCGAATGGTATGTGGTGCGCAGCAAGTGCTCCAACTGCGAACAAACCGGCGATCTGCATTACTGGTCGCTGGACAGCGAAAAAGCGGCGGTGAAAGCAGAAAGCTGCGGCGATTGCGGAACCTACCTGAAGATGTTGTATCAGGAAAAAGATCCGGCGGTGGAACCGGTGGCAGATGACCTCGCTTCGCTGGTGCTGGATGCCCGCATGGAGCAGGAAGGATTCGCGCGCAGCAGCCTGAATCCGTTTATGTTCCCTGGCGACTAGCCGTAGGGTCGCCATTCATGGCGACCTTCTCAATGAACGCACAAATCCACGCAGCTCAACACGGAGGCGAACGATGAAACTGATTGGCAGCTACACCAGCCCTTTTGTACGCAAAATTTCAGTTATTCTGTTGGAAAAAGGCTTGGTTTTCGAATTCGTTAATCAGTCTCCGTGGACCGATGACAGCGATGTCCCGCAGTACAATCCGCTGGGCAAAGTGCCGGCGCTGATTGATGACAATCAGCTCACCTGGTTCGACTCCTCAATCATCGCGCAGGTGATTGAACAGCGCGGCGATGCGCCTGCGCTGTTGCCTGATGATGCGCTGCACGCATTGCAAATCCGTCAGCTGGAAAAACTCGCCGACGGCATCAATGACGCTGCGGTGATGATCGTGCGTGAGCAGATGCGTCCCGGCGATCAGCAATCCGAAGAGGTGCTGCTGCGCAATCGCGCCAAAATTCAGCGCGGCCTTGATGCATTGGAAACCGCCGCCGCACAGGGCGAATGGCTCAATAGCGGCACGCTGAATCTGGCCGATATCGCCACCGGCTGCATGATTGGCTACCTGAATTTCCGCCGCGTGCTGCCCAACTGGTGCGTGAATCGTCCGGCGCTGGTGAAGCTGGCCGAAAACCTGTTTGCGCGCGAAAGCTTTGCCCGCACCGTTCCGCCCACTCTCTAAGCCACCAGATGAAAACCCTTTACAGTCAATTGCCTGCGATCGACAGCTTGCTGCGCGATCCCGCGTTGCAGCCGCTGCTGGCGCATCACGGAACCGCCTTTGCCACGCGCCAGCTGCGCAGCATGCAGCAGGAAGCGCGCGAACATATTCAGCAGCATCAAACCTTGCCGGAATGGCACGTGAACTGGCCGGATGAAGCGCTGCGCCGCAGCCAGCAACAGCAGCAAAGTGCGCTGCGTCCGGTGTTCAATCTCACCGGCACCGTGCTGCATACCAATCTCGGCCGCGCTCAGCTGAGCGATCGCGCCATCGACGCGGTGGTTAACTGCCTGCGTCAGCCGGTCACGCTGGAATATGCGCTGGATGATGCGGCGCGCGGCCATCGCGACCGCGCCGTCAGCGCGCTGCTGTGCGAATTAACCGGCGCGGAAGCGGCCTGCATCGTCAACAACAACGCTGCCGCCGTGTTACTGATGCTGGCTGCTTTAGCGCCGGGACGCGAAGTGATTGTCTCGCGTGGCGAGCTGGTGGAAATTGGCGGTGCCTTTCGCATTCCCGATGTAATGCGTCAGGCGGGCTGCAAGCTGGTGGAAGTCGGCACCACCAATCGCACGCACCTGAAAGATTATCGTGCCGCGATCGCGGAAAACAGCGGCCTGCTGATGAAGGTGCACACCAGCAATTATCAGATTCAGGGCTTTACCCATGCGGTAACGGAAGCGGAATTGGTTGAGCTGGGTGACGCTTATCAACTGCCGGTAATCACCGATCTCGGCAGCGGTTCGCTGATCGATATGACCGAATTTGGCCTGCCCGCTGAACCGATGCCGCAGCAGCTGATCGCCGCTGGCGTCAGTCTGGTGAGCTTCTCCGGCGACAAACTGCTCGGCGGTCCGCAGGCCGGCATTATCGTCGGCAAGCAGGCGCTGATTGATCAACTGCAGTCGCATCCGCTGAAACGCGCGCTGCGCGTCGATAAAATGACGCTCGCAGCGCTGGAAGCCACCTTGCAACTTTATCGCCAGCCAGACACGCTGCGCGAAGCACTGCCGACGCTGCGGCTGCTGACGCGTTCCTCGCACGATATTCTGCAGCAGGCCGAACGATTGATGCCCGCATTAGAAAAGACTTTTAGCAATGATTTTTCGTTGGCGATCGCGCCCTGTTCTTCGCAAATCGGCAGCGGATCGCTACCGGTTGAGCG
>NZ_DAMBSA010000049.1:0-17134 GCF_032054795.1 Pantoea sp. CTOTU49201 | reverse complement strand
GCAGGGCTTTATTCGTTGCCACATTCCGCTGTGGTTCCGCCGCACTATTACCATGTTGCCCTCTTTTATAGTTATCTGGGCGGGCTGGGATCCCACGCGCATTCTGGTAATGAGCCAGGTGCTGCTGAGTTTCGGTATTGCGCTGGCGCTGATTCCGCTGTTGTCCTTCACCGGCAACCGCGAATTGATGGGTGATGAGATGGTGAACTCGCGCCTGATGCAGAATGCCGGACGGCTGATTGTGGTGCTGGTTATCGCCCTCAATCTCTATTTGCTGGTTGGCGAAGCGCTCGGTTGGTAACAGTTCTATAAAAGAAAAATCCCGCTTATTAGCGGGATTTTTCTTTTAGTGATGATGGTGATCGTGGTGATCACGACGATCATCATGACGATGATCGTGTCTCCAATGGTCACGACGTTCACGTTCATGCCAGCGACGTTCGCGCTCACGTTCATAGGCGCGATGACGTTTCCACTCTTCATGACGCCACCAGCGATGGTCATCGTAACGATAACGATCGTTCCACCAGCGCGGTTCACGCCAGCGACCGCCGTCCCAGTAATTACCGTGACGATCGCGATCGCCGAGATGCAGCGTAACGCCCGGACCCAAATTGATGGTGGCGCTGTCGGCTTGTGCTGTGCTGATAGCCAACGGGGATAAAGTTGCCAGCAAGGCGGCAAACAAAATGGCACGTTTCATAACATCTCCTTTTCAGTAGCTTATCACTGCCACCGTTGCGCTAGTTTGCCACATCGGACCAGGTAAGCCTTGAGAATCAGTCTGAAAACGCTGAGGGAAATCTGAAATGAGAATTTTCTGCTGCGGAAAATGCCCGACACATGCCGGGCGGGTAAACGTTTACACTAAGATATTGTGGATGGTGTCGATCTCGTCCTGGCTCAGCACCGGCTGGCTCAACATCTCAACCGCATCATCAATTTGCGCAGTTTTGCTGGCGCCAATCAACACCGAGGTGACACGCGCATCGCGCAGCACCCAGCTCAGCGCCATCTGCGCCAGCTTCTGGCCGCGCTGTTGGGCAATCGCCTGCAGCTGACGCACTTTTTCCATCTTCTCTTGCGTCAACTGGTTCTCATTCAGGAACTTACTGCCGCTGGCGATGCGCGAATCTTGCGGAATGCCCTGCAAATAGCGGTCGGTTAACACGCCACCCGCCAGCGGCGAGAAGGCAATGCAACCAACGCCGTTATCGCCCAGTACATCCAGCAAACCCTGCTCTGGCGTACGTTCAAACATCGAATAACGCGGCTGGTGGATTAGGCATGGCGTGCCGAGGTCGCGCAGAATGGCAATCGCTTCGGCGGCTTTGTCTGCCGGATAGTTAGAGATTGCGGCATACAGCGCCTTGCCCTGACGCACCACCTGATCCAGCGCGCGCATGGTCTCTTCCAGCGGCGTTTCAGGATCGGGACGATGGTGATAGAAGATATCAACGTACTCGAGTCCCATACGCTTCAGGCTTTGATCGAGGCTGGAAATCAGATACTTGCGTGAACCCCAATCGCCGTACGGACCGTCCCACATGGTGTAACCGGCTTTGGTTGAGATCACCAGCTCATCGCGCAGTCCCTGAAAATCCTCACGCAGAATGCGACCAAAGTTAGATTCAGCCGATCCCGGCGGTGGGCCGTAATTATTGGCGAGATCGAAATGGGTGATGCCGCGATCAAAGGCGTGGCGCAGCAGTTCACGGCTGTTATCGACGCGCGTACTGTCGCCAAAGTTATGCCACAAACCCAGCGAAATCGCCGGTAACTTCAGGCCGCTACGGCCACTGCGACGGTATTGCATCTGTTGATAACGTTCGGGATGGGGAAAAGCACTCATGCAGCGTTCCTGTCTCAATAGGGGAGAAAGTGACATCAGCATAGCAGTGTATGCGTTTACACTAAGGCGAAACGCGCCGAAGATCGCAACTTACAGAATTATCTGTCGTCGTAACGAATGCTTGCCACAAATCAGCACCACACGATGGTGAATATCTCGCCAATTCAGCCACATCGCTAATACTCCTGATTATCCCCTTAACAAGGAGCTGTCGATGAAAACCCCCAACGTTGGCGATTATTTACTGCACCGATTACAGCAAAGCGGCATCCGACATCTGTTCGGCGTGCCGGGCGATTACAACCTGCAATTCCTCGACAGTGTGATTGCGCATCCCGAAATTGCCTGGGTTGGCTGCGCCAATGAACTGAATGCGGCCTATGCGGCGGATGGATACGGGCGCTGCAACGGCGCGGCGGCACTGCTGACCACGTTTGGCGTCGGCGAGCTTAGCGCTATCAACGGCATCGCCGGCAGCTATGCCGAATATGTGCCGGTGATTCATATCGTTGGCGCGCCCGCCAGTCAGGCGCAGCAGCAGGGCGATTGCGTGCACCATTCTCTGGGTGATGGCGATTTTGGTCATTTCCTGCGAATGGCGCAGGAAGTGAGTGTGGCATCTGCGGTGCTGACGGCGGAGAAAGCGGTGGTGGAGATCGATCGCGTTATCAGCGAGGCGCTAACGCAACATCGTCCCGGCTATTTATTGCTGGCAGTGGATGTGGCGGCGGCTGAGATTTCGCTGCCAGAGGAAAAAATTACAGCCGCAGATAACCATCAGCAGGTTGCCGCAGCTTTTGCTGATGCGGCAGAGCGCTTGCTGGCGCCGGCAAAACGCGTGGCGCTGTTGGCGGATTTCCTTGCCGCGCGCTGGCAGTTGCAGCCGCAGCTTGAGGCATTGCGCCAGCTGCGCACGATTCCTGCCGCCACCTTATTGATGGGCAAAGGCGTGCTCAACGAGCAGCAGCCGGGTTACGTAGGCACTTACGCCGCGCAAGGCAGCAGCGATGCAGTACGTCAGGCCATCGAAGATACCGACGTCACGCTGTGCGTCGGCGTGCGGTTTACCGATACCTTAACCGCCGGCTTCACGCAAAATCTGCCCGCCGAGCGCGTGATCGATCTGCAGCCGTTTCAGGCCACGGTCGCTGGCGAGGTGTTTGCGCCGTTAAGCATGCAGCAGGCGCTGGCGGCGCTGACGCCGATTTATCAGCGTCACTGCGCGCACTGGCGGCTGGCGGATGCGCCTGAGTGCGAAGAAAGTGAGCAAATTGCTGCGGCGGTAATCAGTCAGCAGGCATTCTGGCAGGCGATGCAGCGCTTCCTGCTGCCCGGTGATATTATCCTCGCCGATCAAGGCACCGCGGCCTTTGGCGCGGCGGCGCTGCGTTTACCGCAGGATGCGCAATTGCTGGTGCAACCGCTGTGGGGATCGATTGGCTATACTTTACCCGCCACCTTTGGTGCGCAAACCGCGCAACCGGATCGTCGGGTCATCCTGATTATTGGCGATGGCTCTGCGCAGCTGACGATTCAGGAGTTGGGTTCGATGCTACGCGACGGACAGCAGCCGATCATTTTCCTGATTAACAATGATGGTTACACGGTTGAGCGCGCGATTCACGGTGCTGAGCAACGTTACAACGATATCGCACCGTGGAACTGGACCGCGCTGCCGCAGGCGCTGAGCCAGCAATGCACGGCGCAGAGCTGGCGCGTCAGCGAAACGGTGCAGCTGGACGCGGTGATGGAGCAATTAATGCGGAATCGGTGTCTGTCGCTGGTGGAAGTGGTGATGGACAAACAGGACTTGCCGCCGCTGCTGCGTAAGGTCACCGCCGCACTGCATCAGCGCAATAGTAGCTAAATTTCGGAAAGTTGCCGCTGGGAAGTCGGACAGGCGATCGGTAGGCTGTGCAGCATCTTTAAATGGATTACGCCCATCGTGCAGGTGGGCGTTGTTGTTTTATTGGCAGGCTTTTATAGTGTCCTGCAATTGTTTATGACCCAAGCGGAGCAGCAGAAGAATGACAACATACGCCCTGGTCGGCGATGTGGGCGGTACCAATGCCCGTCTCGCATTGTGTGAGGTAGAAAACGGTGCTATCTCGCAAGCCCAAACCTTCTCAACATCAGACTACGACAATCTTGAAGCGGTGATCCGTCACTATCTTGACGAGCAAAAACAGGATATTAAGCACGCCTGTATCGCCATTGCCTGTCCGATTACCGGCGATTGGGTAGAGATGACCAACCACGATTGGGCGTTCTCCACCAAAGTGATGAAAGAGCATCTGGCGCTGGAAAGCCTGGAAATCATCAATGATTTCACCGCCGTTTCGATGGCGATTCCGATGCTGAGCGAAAAGGAAGTGATTCAGTTTGGCGGCAAAGCGCCGGTTGAAGGCAAGCCCATCGCGATTTACGGTGCGGGCACCGGCCTCGGCGTCAGCCATTTAGTGCACGTGGATAAGCGCTGGATCAGCTTGCCGGGCGAGGGCGGCCACGTTGACTTCGCGCCGAACAGCGAAGAAGAGGGTGAAATTCTCGAAGTACTGCGCGCGGAGATTGGTCACGTTTCGGCTGAACGCGTGCTGTCAGGTGCCGGTTTGGTCAATCTTTATCGCGCCATCGTGAAGTCTGATGAGCGTGAGCCAGAAAACCTCAAGCCAAAAGATGTTACCGAGCGCGCGTTGAAAGACAGCTGCATCGATTGCCGTCGCGCACTGTCGCTGTTCTGCGTGATTATGGGGCGTTTCGGCGGCAACCTGGCGCTGAATCTGGGCACCTTTGGCGGCGTCTATATCGCTGGCGGTATCGTGCCGCGCTTCCTCGACTTCTTTAAAGCGTCCGGTTTCCGCGCGGCGTTTGAAGATAAAGGTCGCTTCCGCGATTACCTGGTCGATATTCCGGTGTATATGATCACTCACGATCAGCCGGGCTTACTTGGCGCCGGTGCGCACCTGCGTCAGGTGCTGGGCCGCGAACTGTAAGCACTCAGGCGAGCGGCATCTGCCGTTCGCCTTATAATCTCATCAACTGCCGAAAGGCTTTCACCTTGCTGCGACTCACCGGCACCTGCGCATCCAAATCACGCAACTTCACCAAATAGGTATTGTTAAACCACGGCTCGATTTCACGAATCTTGCTCAGGTTGACGCAGTAAGATCGATGGCAGCGGAAGAATTGCTGTTCCGGTAAACGGCTGCAAAATTCACTTATTACCATCGACATCACATAGGCTTCGCGCCGCGTATAAACAAACGTCAGCTTCTCGTGCGCCTCAACATAATAGATCTCGTTGATATCGGTGACGATAATGCGTTCATCTTTTACTAAGTTGACGGTTTGCTGCGAGCTGGCCGCCGCGTTTTGCGGTTGCAACTGCTGCTGGGCGCTGGCTTCCAGTTTCTGCAGCATCGTCATGATGCGCGACTCGTGATACGGCTTGAGAATGTAGTCAAACGCATCCAGTTCAAACGCGTCAACCGCATGCTCTTTCCACGCGGTAATAAACACAATCAACGGCTTATGGGCAAACTGATTGATGTTTTGCGCCAGCAACATGCCATCCAGCGACGGAATGTTGATGTCGAGGAAAATCACATCCACCCGATGGTTCTGCAGATATTTCAGCACCTCCAGCCCATCATCAAAGCAGGCCTCAACGCTGATTTGGCTGTGTTGCTGAATCATCCAGCTTAACTCTTGCTGGGCGAGAAACTCGTCTTCAACGATGATGGCTTTCACGTGGCGGTTTCCGTGGTGGGGCGCAGCGGCGCAGGTAGCGGCTGACCATTCTTGCTAAGCGTAAAGGCGATTTCAGTGCCGGGATGATGGCGGGTAATAACCAAACCCTGGCCGGAGAGCAATTTCACGCGATGATGCACATTCAGCAGACCAATCTTGTTGCCGGGCATCTCATTACGCGCCACGCGGCTCATCACATCCTCGCTGATGCCGTCGCCGGTATCGCGCACTGCGACGCGTACACGATCGCCCAAATCCTTCACGCTCAGCGTCACCACGCCTTTGCCGCGACAAGGCTGAATGCCGTGCACAATGGCGTTCTCCACCAGCGGTTGAATCAGCAGGCTAGGCAGCGTGAAGTGCAGATCTTCATCCACGTCGTAAATCATCGACAGCTTGTCGCCGAAACGCGCCTGCTCAATCGCGATGTAGTCCTTCACCTGCCACAACTCTTTCTTGATATCGATAAGCTCGTCATCGTTGAGTTCGAGGTTGTAGCGCAGATAACGCGACAGGTTGATCACCAACTGGCGCGCGGTGTCTGGATTGAGGCGAATCGAGGAGGAGATAGCATTCAGCGCGTTAAACAGGAAATGCGGGTTAATTTTACTCTGCAGCGCGCGTAATTCAGCCTTGTTCGCCATCTCGCGCAGTTGCTCAGCCCGCGACACTTCCAACTGGGTGGAGATGATTTGCGATAGCCCAATCGCCATCTCCTTCAGCGAACCGGTGATGCGATGCGCACGGCGATAATAGATTTTTAGCGTGCCGGTCACTTCCCCTTTTTCCCAAAGGGGAATAACCAGCATAGAGTGAATATCTTTGGTGCGATGTGCCTCATCGTTGTTTTTGATGATGATTTTGCCGCTGGCGATCGCCTGCGCAGTGGTCGGACTGATAGCGTCATCGCCGTTTTGATAGTTCTGCTCGCCATCGCCGACGTAAGCGAGAATTTGTTTGTTATTGGTGATGGCGACCGCATCGGCGTGAATGTCGCTGCGAATGATATCGCACACTTTATGCAGCGACTGGCTATCAACCTGACGAAACAGCGGCAGCGTTTTGTTGGCGATTTCCAGCGCCAGCTTGGCCTGACGCGCCGCAATCGCCTCTTTTTCACCTTCGACGCTCTGCACCAGCAGCACGATTAAACCGATGCTTGAGGCGCCCAGAATCATCGGCAGCGCAATCTCGGACACAATCGCCAGTCCGAGCGTCATTGGCTTGGCCCACAGCACAATCAGCAGCATGGTCAGGCTTTCGCACAACATGCCGCCGAGAATACCGGCGCGCCAGCGCTGCTCTTTACTCACCCGGCGATTAATCACGCCCGAGGCGATGCCGGCAATGATGCTGGTGATCAGGCAAGGCACCGCCGTGACGCCATCCATATCAATCAGATAGCGATGCAAACCGGCAATCACACCGGTGGCGATGCCCACCCAGGGACCAAACAGAATGCCGCCGGACATCACCGCAATCACACGCACATTGAGCAGCGAACCGTCGACGTTAATGCCCGACCAGGTGCTGAACAGTGCAAACAGCGAGAATATTGTCGTCACCACCACTTTTTCGCGCACCGAATGCTCATCTTTTTGCAGCAGCTGACGGAACACCCGCGTGCGAGTGAGGAAGAACAGGCAAATCAGCATCAGCGCCGCGCGGTCAAAAACCGCCAGCAGCATGTCGAAGTGGGAAGGCAAGGGCATCTCTCAGGCAAGAAACGGGAGGCTATGATAAAAAATGTGATCACGATCCGCCAGCGCCACGGCAATCTGCAGACCTTTCTCGTAGCCGGGATCAATTTTTAACATGCCAGGTCGCCATAAATGGCAATCGAACTCCGTTTTTGTAGGGTCGCCATTCATGGCGACCTCCCCAAAAAGAGGAAAACTTGACCAACAAAAAGAGGATTAGCGAAAGCGTGCGCCGATCGCTGGTTGTGAATACGCCGGTTTGCTATGTTGCCGTATAAAAAAGGGGAGCTCAGCCATGCAATTACTCACGCCACGTTTGTCCCTCAGTCGGCTTCAGCCAGAAGACTGGCAGATTTTCAAAGCGGTACACCAGGACGCCGCCACCATGACGTGGGTCAGTGAAATCCCGGATGAAAACGATATCCGTCAACGCTTTAACGAGCGTTTGGCGCCGTGGCAGGCGAGCAGTTTTCATATGCTGTGTCTGGTGGCACGCATCCGGGAAAGCGGTGAGCCGATTGGGTTGTTTGGCTGTAGCGCCGAATGGCATCCGTATCGTCAGGCCGAAGTGGGTTACATGCTACGCGCGGCGTTTACCGGCTTGGGTTATGGCAGTGAAGCGCTCGACGCGCTGTGCCAGTTTTTACTGCAGGCAGAATTTCATAAGCTGAAAGCGATGGTGATTGAGGGGAATTGGCCGTCGCGCCGCATTCTGGAGAAGAATGGTTTCGCCCTTGAGGGCACGCTGCGGGATAATTATCTGCTAAACGGCCAATGGGTAAGCGATTGGGTGTTTGGCCGCCTGAATCCTGAATATTGAAAAAATTTTATTCCGCTCTCGACAATCTTGTTATCAGCGCGTTATGTTCTTGGTGCGGTCACCACAGTGACCCACGTCGCTCGGACGGTCCGGGCGCTTACGTAAACCAGAGGACATCATGGCTGATAACAGCACACCCCGTCGTTTCTCGCGTATTGAACGCCTTCCCCCGTATGTTTTTAACATCACCGCTGAATTGAAGATGGCTGCGCGTCGGCGCGGCGAAGACATCATCGATTTCTCGATGGGCAATCCGGATGGCCCCACGCCGCCGCACATCGTTGAAAAACTCTGCCAGGTGGCGCAGCGCGAAGACACGCACGGTTATTCAACCTCGAAAGGTATTCCCCGTTTGCGTCGCGCGATTTCACGCTGGTACGCAGACCGTTATCAGGTAGAGATCGATCCGGAATCGGAAGCGATTGTCACCATCGGCTCCAAAGAGGGTTTGGCGCACTTAATGCTGGCCACGCTCGATCACGGCGACACCGTGCTGGTGCCGAATCCCAGCTATCCGATTCACATTTACGGCGCGGTGATTGCCGGTGCGCAGGTGCGTTCTGTCCCGCTGGTGGCGGGCGTTGATTTCTTCAACGAACTCGAACGAGCGATTCGCGAAAGCTATCCGAAGCCGAAGATGATGATTCTTGGCTTCCCGTCGAATCCTACGGCGCAATGTGTTGAACTCGATTTCTTCGAACGCGTCATCGCGCTGGCGAAGCAGTACAACGTGCTGGTGATCCACGATCTCGCCTATGCCGACATCACCTACGATGGCTGGAAAGCGCCGTCAATTATGCAGGTGCCGGGCGCGCGCGATGTGGCGGTGGAATTCTTTACTCTGTCGAAAAGCTACAACATGGCGGGCTGGCGCATCGGCTTTATGGTCGGCAACAAAGAGCTGGTATCGGCGCTGGCGCGTATCAAGAGTTATCACGATTACGGCACCTTCACACCGTTGCAGGTGGCGGCGATAGCGGCGCTGGAAGGCGATCAACAGTGCGTGCGCGATATCGCTGAGCAGTACAAACGCCGCCGCGATGTGCTGGTTAAAGGCCTGCACGAAGCGGGCTGGATGGTCGATCTGCCGAAGGCATCAATGTACGTCTGGGCGAAAATTCCCGATCACTACGCGCATCTTGGCTCGCTGGAGTTCGCCAAATTACTGATGCAGGAAGCCAAAGTGTGTGTCTCGCCGGGCATTGGTTTTGGTGATTACGGTGATACCCATGTGCGTTTCGCGCTGATTGAAAACAGCGATCGTATTCGTCAGGCGGTGCGGGGGATTAAATCGATGTTCCGTGCCGATGGCATTTTGCCGGGAACGGTGAAAGCGCTGGAAGAAGAAGAGGAATAACCATTAAGTGGGGCGACTCAGCGTCGCCCCGCCTGGCGGCTCTACAGCATCAGTACAAAGGTACCGACCCAAAGCAACAGGAAGAAAGAAATTCCCATCAAAGCGTATCTCACAAAAACAACTCCTCTGAGCGGCTACCCGGCGGGCGATCCCAAACCCGCGTAACCCGAACAGAATAAGAGAAAGGTGGAGTTCATCAGCGCTACACGCTTTCTTCTCAGGTCGCTCCAGGCAAGCCCGGAACAGGATCGAGGGCTAATTTACGCGGATTTGTCCCAAAAATAAATAGGCCGCTTCTGAGATATCGCTCACATTTTCAGCGGGTCTCAATCTCCGGTATCGCCGACATTCCCACACGCAGTTTTGCCAGATCCGGCTGGTTCTCATCGAGCACAATTTTCACCGGTAAACGCTGCACCACTTTGGTGTAATTGCCGGTGGCATTGTCCGGCGAAATGGCGGAAAACGTCGCGCCCGTTGCCGGAGCAATACTATCAACGCGACCGCTGAATACCTTGCCCGGCAAGGCATCCACCTTCACGCTCACTTTCTGCCCTTGCTGCACATTCGCCAGCTGCGTTTCCAGATAATTTGCAGTGATATAGGTTTGCTGCAGCGGCACCACCGCCAACAAACGCGTGCCCGCGCTAACGTAGGCGCCGAGACGCACTGAACGCTGGCCGACCATGCCATCCACCGGCGCCACAATGCGCGTATAGGAAAGATTAAGCTGCGCCTGATCGACGCTGGCCTGCGCGGCAGTGACATCGGCTGCGGCCTGACGCACTGCGGCTTGCAGCACGCCAACTTGCTTGACGGCGGAAGCCAGCGCCGCTTCGCTCTGGCGCACGGTGGCCGAGGCGGAACGCTGTGTTGAGTTGGCTTTTTGCTGATCGTCTGCGGCAATGGTGCCACTTTTATACAGCTGGTTGTAACGTGCGGCGCTCTGTCCGGCGTACTGCGCTGACGCCTGGCTTGCCGCTAACGTGGCTTTCGCCTGGTCGATAGTGGATTGCTGCTGTTCCAGCTGCGCCTGGCTACTCAAACGCTTCGCCTCGCTGACCTGCAAATTGGCCTGCGCGGTCTCTAACGCCACGCGGTAATCGCGATCGTCGAGCGTGGCCAGCAGTTCGCCGGCCTTCACACGCTGGTTATCCTGCACGTTGACGCTGGCGATGTAGCCGGAAACTTTCGGCGCAACCAGCGTGTAATCGGCATTCACATAGGCATCGGTGGTGCGGTGATCGTTGCCAGTCATCGATGACCAGACAAAAAAGGCCATCGCCAATAACACCAGTAATAAGGCGCTCAACAGCACCGTTCTTTTCAGAGCAAAAGCTTGCATATCAATTATCTCGACGTCGTCGTAACAGGTTGAATCAGTGTTTGTGGTGGCCACACGCGTTTCGGCAGCCAGGCGGTTAACAGTAAAAGCAGGGCGGCGAAGGCAATCAGCATCTGGTAGCAATCACTCAGGCTCAGCACCATCGCCTGCTGTTTCAGCAAGGTGGCGAAGCCGCTGAGGTTTTCCGCGCTGCTGACGCTGCCGTCCGGCAGCAACGGCACGCTGCTGCTGGATTGTGCGCTGTTCGGTGCGGTCATCAGCCACGCACGGCTGGCGGCGCTATCGACCAGCACGTTGGAGTGGAATTTTTCACGGTGGCTGATAAACCACTCCACCAGCGTGCTGGCGGCGATGCTGGAGAAACCGCGCACCGTGTTGAACATCGCCGAGGCAAACGGGCCTTCCGGTGGCGCGACCACGCTGGTGGCGCTCATCAGCACCGGCAAAATCACCATCGGCTGACCGAACGCTTGCAGAATCTGTATCAGCCAGAAATTCTGCCGCGCCCAATCGGTGGTAATGTGCATGCCCATCAGGCAGGACGTCACCAACAGCGCTACGCCCGCCGTCAACATCCAGCGACAATCTACCCAGCGAATATTCAGCAGCGCGGCAACAAAAGGGGCGATCAGCAGTTGCGGTAAGCCGATGGTCAACGCCAGCGGTGCGAACTGCAGCGTGCGGAAACCTTGCACCTGCGCCAGATAGGCCGAAGGCAGCGCTGAACCCGACAGCGACAAAATCAGCACGCCCGCCAGCACCAGCAAGCCGTGCGCGAGATTGCGTCGTCCCAGCATCTGCAATTTGAACAGCGGCAGCGGGTGAAACCATTCATTAATAAAGAACACAGTCAGCAACGCCAGCGCGCTGAATAATAGGCCGCTGAACAACGGCGATTCGAGCCAGTCGAGCCGCTCGCCTTGCGTCAGCGCCAGAATCAGCAGCGCCATACCGGAGCAGCCGGTTAGCATGCCGAACAGATCGATCTGTTTGAAACGCTCCAGGCGCAGCGGATCCTGCGGTATACCCCAGCTAATCAGCAGCATGGCAATCAGCATGGCCGGCACCACTTGCCAGAAGACAAATAGCCAGCTGACGTCATCGGTCCAGAATGCTGCAAGCGAAGCGGCCATATTCGGGCCGAAGGTGGCAGTCAGCGCATAACCCGCTAAACCGTATAATTTGATCGGCGGCGGCAGGAAGCGCAGCGCAACGGTCATCAGCATCGGCGGCAGCGCACCGCCAAATAATCCCTGCACCACGCGCAAGGCGATAAACAGCGTGGCATTAGGCATCAGCGGCAGCAGCAGGCCGCTCAGCATAAATCCGGCGGAAACAGTGAGCGCAAAGCGACGCAGCGAAAAGGTGACGGCGAACCAGGGCGCAATCATCATTGCCGCCACTTCAGCAGCCTGATACGCGGAGATAATCCAGCTGCCTTGATCGTAACTGATGCCGATGGCGGCGCGGATATCAGCTAGCGCGATATCGGTGACGCGATCGTTTAATCCCGATGTGAGCGCGGCAATCAGCACGCCAACCAATCCCAGCGCCAGGCGCAGAGTAAACGGATGGGGTGCCGGAGCCGCAATAGGCTGGGCGTTCATAGCAGGCTTCTCGTTATATTGTTGATGCAGTGTATTGCGATGTGATACAGGTAGCATCTTACATATCGATATGCTGTATTGCAATGTGATACAGGGTGTAAAAGTGCGATCATTCGCGTTAAAGTAGTGCAGGCCAAAAAGGAACGCATCATGGTTGAACTTCCCTCAAGCCGTGAGGATGAAAAAGCGGGTGGCATTCAGGTCATCGCGCGTGCGGCAAAAATTCTGAATGCGCTGGGTGAACATCCCGGCGGCATGAGTTTGGGTGAAATTGCGCAGGTGGTTGGCCTGCCGCGCTCGACGGTGCAGCGCATCATTGGCGCGCTGGACAGCGCACAGCTGGTGCGCAGCAGCGGTGCCGGCGGTTTACGTCTCGGTCCGGCGCTGCTCAAGCTGATCTCCAGCGTGCACAGCGACGTGGTGGAAATCGTGCGTCCGTTCCTCGAACAACTCTCTGCCGAAATCAACGAAACGGTATCGCTGGCGCGGGCCAGCGGCACGCAGTTGGCGATCGTGCATTATGTGGTGGCCTCGCGCGAACTGCGTGTGGTGCCGCGCATTGGACTGAATCTGCCGCTTTACAGTACATCGGGCGGCCGCGCGTTGCTGGCGCTGGAGAGCGATGAAGATGTGCGCGTGATGGTGGGCGAAGCCTATAAAGAGTTAACCGAGATGACGGTGAAAACCCTGCCGCAATTGCTGGAGCTGATTGCCGAAGTGCGCGCCAGCGGATTAGCGATCGATCGCGGCGAGACGCTGGAGGGCATTTCAACCATGGCGGTCGCCATTGATACGTTGTTTGGCCGCTTCTCTATCTCATTGCTGGTGCCGACGGCGCGTTTTCATAAGCAGGAAGCGCACTATCGTGAGCAAATCATCAAGTGCAAAGACGCCTTGATTCGTGAAATTGGCAAAATGACCGCTGTGGAAGGATAACCAACTGATGAAAACCTTGCTGATGGCCATCGATAACTCTCCGGTGGCGGAAAAAGTGATTGCGTTGACCATTGAACAGGCGCTGGCGCATCAGGCGCAGGTCACGGTGCTGTGCTGCGTGGATCCCGCTTATTCCTCCTGTAATCAACCGATTGAGATTGACGCCGGTGAAGATCCGGATGATTTTGTGGCGGCGAAAGATGAGCAGAACACCGCCGAAATGGTGGTGCGTCATGCGCTGGCGCCGCTGCTGCGCGCGGGCGTGGCGGCAAAGGGATTGATTCTGGCGGGTGAAGCGGCGGAAACCATTGTGGCGCAATCCACACTTTTGCAGGCCAGCATGATCATCATGGGACGCCGCCATCTGTCGCCGTTTAATCGTCTGCTGAAAGGTTCGGTCAGCGCTGCGGTGATTGAACGCGCCAATTGCCCCGTTTTAATTGATGTACGTAAGGATTAACCCCGCTCGATGCTCTCGCTTTTTCCGATTACGCTAGCGGCGTTCGCGCTGCTGGCGATCATTATTATTCTGCTGGTGCGCACCACTTCGCTGCGACTGTGGCAAGGCGTGCTGTTGTTTATCTTACCGCTGATTCTGGCGAATCTGCTGTGGTTCAGCTGGCTGCATCCGCGTCAGGAGCGTCAGGCGCTGGTGGAAGAGGTGGCAACCCAACTCAGCCTCGCGCCCGGTTATCGTCTGCTAAAAATTCAGGAACCGGCATTGTGGCAGTTGCTCAATCGCGAACTGCTGCATAAACGGCTTGAAGGCGTTTCCGCCGATCAGGCGCTGGGGGATATGCGCGGCTGGTTGATGGATCTGGTCAATCAACGTCTGACGCGCGCCAGCGATGCGGCGATCATTGACTACATTCGCGTTTCGGTCGAGGAGATGCAGGCATTGCAGCAGCAGGAACCGCAGCGCTGCTTCCGTTTCCTCTATCCGCAGGTGAATGGCGGCGTCAATTTGCAACAGGTGCTGTCACCGGAACTGAATCAGCGCGATGCGCAGGCGCTCGAAACGCTGCTACAGCAAAGCACTGGCAATGAACAGCCGCTGGGTCAGGCTGCCGCGCAGCGCGATCTGCAAAGCGTGGTGGAAAAGCTGTATGGCAAGTGGGGCGATCGGCTGCAACAGCTAAACATGCCGGCGGATACCGCGGTTGATCGCGGGGCGATGTGCGCGATGTCGATTGATCTCTATAGCGGGATTCTCGCATTGCCTGACAAACAAGCGGCCAATCTTTTACGTAAGATGGTCAGCCTTACCGGTTAGCGGGCAAAAAAAAGCCCGCTCAGCGCGGGCATGAAGGTCACTATCAGTATGTTTATTATTAACTCACCTGGTGTGGTGCAGACTTCGTTTTGTCTGGGTACATAATCGCACCGCCGAGTTGATAAGGGAAACCGTTTGGTTTTATCGATTTGATTGGCAAAAGCTTCACTAATCCCGGACATTTCGCGCTTTAATCCTATAGATAAGCGCGGCGTTGCATTTTAGACTGCGACGCTTTAGAGGAAACCCTAATGAAAAAAATGCTTATTAGCGCAATGGCGCTTTTTATGCTGGCCGGCTGTAGCGTCAGCAAACCAGGAGGTTTTGAGCGTGTCGATGAAGATACCAGCTCAAATACCGTGCAGTATCGTTACGATCCCCACACGCTGAATAAAGACGCAATGGAGATTGACCTTGCGAATTATTGCAGTCAGCGTGGATTTGATAAGGTGGAATCACTGCCGTCGCAAAATAGCCATTTGCCCGGATTAAAGAAAGCCTGGTATCAATGTAATTACGCGGTAAAAAGCTAAAAAAATAGGGCGGGATAATTTCCCGCCCTTTTTATTTTCTTATTATTTGCTGTGTATGTTCTTTGCCCAACTATCTGCGGTGTCCATAACCGCCGTACCCATGATGCCAGCCGCCGCCACCATGATGGCCCCAACCTGGGCCGCCGCCTCCACGATGATGATCGATAATACAGCCACTCAACATCGTCATAATGGCTACAACCGATGCAACCTTAATAACTTTCTTCATGGAGAGTCCTCCTCTGTTCCAATGACGCCAGATTACAGGGGAATAGTGGAGTGAAGATGCAGGAAATGTAGAGTTATTGCTGAATGTATTACGGAGTGTGTCAATTAAATGCTAAAAAAGTCGCGGGGTAAAATAAACCAATCGGAATAAGCTGAATGCCTGCTAATAATAACGAGATTACTCCGAAAGGCAACACTTAATAATAGTGGTTCTCAATTAACGCTTTATTGTGGATCAATTGTGGAGAAAGTTGATGCCGCGAATTGCTGCGGCATCCCAGCGAACTTAATTATGCAGTAAAGGTTCTGCCACGTTTTGGCGATTTGGCAGACGGATGCTCAGCGACAGCACCAGTGAAATCACCAGCAAGGTCATAATCAGGCTGAAGGTGACGGTGAAGCCACCAAAGGCGGAAGCCACCAGTGAACCCAGCACGCTGCCGATACCGAAGCCAAGGTAAATCAGACCATAGTTTTTGGTCAGGTTGTTCAGACCAAAGAAATCGCTGACCAGCGATGGGAACACAGTAATGGTGCCGCCGAAACTGAAGGCCACGCAGGCTAAGGAGAGGAAGAAGGTCGATTCGTTCATATGGGTGAACAGCAGAATGCTCATGCCCACCAGCGAGACAATTTGCGCCAGCGTAATCACGCGTATGCGCGCCATTTTATCCGACAGCACGCCAAGAATCAGGCGACCGCTGAGGTTGGCAATCGCAATCACCGTAACCGCATTGGCTGCGGTTTGTGCACTAAGATGCACCATGCCTTCACCGATATCTTTTGCCACGCCAATCACGTACAGGCCGCTCATGCAGGCGGTCAGGAACATCAGCGCCAGCATCCAGTACTGCGGTAAACGCACCGATTGCGCCAGCGTGTAATCTTTGGCCTCCAGCTGCGCATTGCCGCTGCTCTTCTGCATCGGCGCATCACGCATCAGCAACGCGCCGACAATAATCATGCTCATCGCCAGCACGCCCCAGATCATGAAGGTATTCTCCAGACCTTGTGCGCTCAGCAGTGCACCGCAGATGAATTTGAAGCCGAGGCTACCCAACCCATACGCACCAATTGAGCAGGCCGAAATGAGCCCTTTACGCTCCGGGAACCACTTCACGCAGTTAGAGAGCGTCATCAGATATCCGGCACCATCTGCCAGTCCCACCAATATCCCGGCGCTGAGGTAGAGCATCATCAGATTATCGGCATGTGCGGTCAGCCAGAAACCGACAGCCATCAAAATGCCCGCGCCGAGGGTGACGTTGCGCACGCCAAAGCGCTCCTGCAATTTCCCGGCAAGCGATGAGGCAATCGCCAGGCCAAGACTGAGCAAACCGAACGAGAACGCCACTTCACTGATGGGCGCATCCAGCTTATTCGCCAGCGGGCCGTTAAACAGGCTCCAGGTATAAACTGAGCCCAAAGCGAACTGCGTGATGATGGTGCCAATAAGGGTCAACGTGCGGGTACGTTGATAATTCGCGGGGGTTGCTGTTGTCATTTTTATCTCTCACTCGAGAAAGCGGAATCTGTGGAGATAATAAGTTGCTCTCGCGCGTGCGGGGGAAAGCGTGGCGTGAATGAACCCAACGGTGGCATGAAATGCAGCTAAACGGGTATGAATGACATTGTGATGACAGCAAGTGATGTCATTTAAAACGTAGCGGTTGCTATGGGTAACCATGTGTAAGTATTTGTATCGATCGCGCCATAATGCCTGCAAAGTCGCG
>NZ_DAMBSA010000048.1:0-17281 GCF_032054795.1 Pantoea sp. CTOTU49201 | reverse complement strand
AAGAGTGGGATGATTACCGGCTGCTGGGATCGCTGCAGAATAAGCAGTTTATCGCTTTCTATTGTCAGGAAGGGATGATTGCGGCGGTGTGTTCTGCCGGGCTGTATACGCTGACGGCAGCGCTGGTGCAGGAGATGCAGCAGCCCATGACGCTGGCGCAGGGTATTGCGTTGTATGAGGCGTACTCTGCGGCCTGATGCCCTCACCCCGGCCCTCTCCCACAGGGAGAGGGAGACGCACGATCAATTCCCTCTCCCTGTGGGAGATGCTGCCATATGCTCTATTGGTTCCCTCTCCCGCTTGCGGGAGAGGGTTAGGGTGAGGGGCAAGCCGCACCGATCACTGCTTACTCAACGTCTCTGACTTCGCCATACACTGCTGCATCGCGTTAATCACCGCCGCGCGGAAGCCTTTCTCTTCCAGCACTTTCACCGCTTCGATGGTGGTGCCGCCTGGCGAGCACACCATATCTTTTAGCTCGCCCGGATGCTTACCGGTTTCCAGCACCATCTGCGCCGAACCTTTGACCGCCTGCGCCGCAAACTGATACGCCTGCGCACGCGGCATGCCGCCGAGCACTGCTGCATCGGCCATCGCTTCGATAAACATAAACACATACGCTGGCGCTGAACCGCTCACGCCAACCACCGCGTGAATCAGGTATTCATTTACCACCGCCGCTTTGCCGAAACTCTCGAAAATCCCCACCACTTCATCCACTTCATGCGCTTCCACCAGCACGTTTGGCGTCACTGAGGTCATGCCTTCGTTCACCAGCGATGGCGTATTGGGCATCACGCGGATGATTTTGCGATCGTGGCCGAGCACCGACGCCAGAGAATCCAGCGTTACGCCGGCCGCAATCGAGACCACCAGCACATCTTTCTTCAGCTGGCCGGCAAGATCTTTCAGCACTTTGAGAATCACATTGGGTTTCACCGCGCCAAACAGGATATCCACTTCGCGCGCCAGGCTTTCCACGCTATCTGCGGCGGTGACGCCATATTGCTGCGCCATCGACTGATTGGTGGCGGGCTTACGGTCGAATACCCAGATATTGGCGGGGGCGATCTGCCCGCTGTTGACCAGTCCGCTAATAATGGCTTTCGCCATATTGCCGCAGCCGACAAACCCGATTTTCTTCTCCAGCATCGCTTTATCCTCTAAGTGGTTCATTTTCTGTGGGGGTAAGCTTACGTCAGCGAGGATTAATAACAAGGCGGGCGGCCAGCAAAAACAGTTGCGATTCTGCCGCAGCACGGCAAGATCAGCCTCATTGCCGGTTAAGAAGGATTCATCATGTCGATTTGGGTTGATGCGGATGCTTGTCCCAATGTCATCAAAGAAGTGCTGTACCGCGCGGCCGAGCGCACCAAAGTTACCGTGACCTTTGTCGCCAACCAGCCGCTGCGCGTGCCGCCGTCGCCGTGGCTGAAAACGCTGCAGGTCGCTGCGGGGTTTGACGTGGCGGATAACGAGATTGTGAAACGGGTGCAGCCTGGCGAGCTGGTGATCACCGGCGATATTCCGCTGGCGGCGGAAGTGCTGGAGAAGGGCGCTGCGGCGCTGAATCCGCGCGGAGAACGTTACTCGACAGACACAATTCGTCAGCGCTTAACCATGCGTGACTTTATGGAGACGATGCGCGCCAGCGGGATTCAGAGTGGCGGCCCGTCGACCTTGAGCCAACGCGACCGCCAACTGTTTGCTAACGAACTGGATAAGTGGTTACGTCAGCGCTAATCAGACGAAGCTGTCATCGTCATCGTAGTCACCGCCAAAATCGCCGAAATCATTGTTATCCGCAACGTTGTTATCCCAACCCGAATTATCGTTGTTGAGGAACGCGTTGTTACTGTCGTTGCCGTTAAAGGTGTCGAGGCTGTTATCCACCTGCGGCAGCGCCGGCTCGTTGATGATGTTAACGATCTCTTCCGGCTGTGAATGGTGGAACATGCGGGTCAGCATATCCGCCATCACCACGCCGCCCGCCACACCAACAGCCGTTTGCAACGCGCCGCCGAGGAAGCCGGTGCCGCGTGCCGCTGGTGCGGCATATTGCTGCTGTGGTGGCGGCGCATATTGCTGTTGCGGTTGTGGTGGTGGATTACCCCACGCTGGTTGCTGTTGCGCTGCCGGGCGCGATCCGCCACCAAACAGGCTGGAGAGAAAACCGCCGCTGCTCTGCTGCGGTGCCTGTTGCTGCTGCGCCTGCGCCAGACGATTTTCCAGATCCGTAACCTGCGCATTGAGCTTTTTCAGCGCCGCTTCCTGAATCAGGATCGCCTGCGACATGTAATAAGGCGCGCCGGGCTGATTCTGTAAATGCTGTTTGATTAACTGCTCTGCGCCAGCATCACGCGGGCCGCTTTGCGTCTCAGCTTGTTTCAGTCGGCTGAACAGGTTTTCAATAAGTTGTTGTTCTTCGCTTTGCATGGGGAACCCTCCTTTAAGGTATGCCTCATATATGAGGGCGCGACTAAAGAAAGTAAATCAACGGCCTGGTAAGGAAATGTTGGCCGCTGTTACATTTGTCCCGATGCACGATTCATGCATTGTTTTTCGCTGGCTTTTCAAACGGCTAGCTTAAGATGTGACTGAAATACGCGTAAATCGTGCCTCGCGGGTGGCTGATAAAATAAAATCCAGGTATTATGCGACGCATTATTGACCTGATGACGTTGCCCGCGCGGCACATTACGGCGGAGGATGAGCCCGGATGTCATTACCCATCTATCTGATCGGCGCACGCGGTTGCGGTAAAACCACTGTTGGCCAGGCGCTGTCGCAAGCGCTGGGCTATGCCTTTAACGATACCGATCACTATCTGCAACTCACTACGCAACGCAGCGTGGCAGAGATTGTGGCGTCTGAAGGGTGGGATAGTTTCCGCGCCCGCGAAACGGAATCGCTGCGTGCGGTCACCGCGCCGAATACGGTCATCGCTACCGGCGGCGGCATGGTGCTGGCGGAAGTGAATTGTCGCTTTATGCGCGAACACGGTCAGGTGATTTGGCTGAATGCGCCCTCAGAAGTGCTGGCCGATCGTCTGGAACATCAGCCGGAAGCAGCGCAGCGTCCCACCTTGACCGGCCGCCCGATTGCCGAAGAGATGGGCGATATCCTGCGTGAGCGTGCCCATCTGTATCGTCAAACCGCGCATCATGAAGTCAACGCGATGCAATCGCCCGATCGCGTGGTTGAGCAAATTCTGCAATCGCTATCACTGGCGCGCGCCAGCTAAACCCTCAGATTTCTCTCTGTTTTTTTGCAGCGATCCTCAGTTGTCTATACTTAGCGTTAGGCAGAGGATCTCCGCTGTCTTTGGACAACTGATAGAAGAGGGAAAACGATGCCAACTAAACCACCCTATCCGCGCGTCGCGCGTATTGTCGCCGTTGAAAAAGGTTCGGCGGATCAAACCGTCACCTGGTATGAATTACGTGCTGACCATCCCAAACCCGATACGTTAATTAGCGAACACAAAACTGAATCTGAAGCGCAAGATGCAAAAGAGCGCTATGAAGATGCCGATAAAGATTAACTTTACCCGTCATATTTCAAGCTGCCGGTGCGTTGGCTGCATGTGTTCACCCCAGTCACTTACCTAAGTAAGCTCCTGGGGATTTACACATTTGCCGCCTTCCTGCAGCTTGAACTATTTAGGGTAAAGAATCTCCGCCGAAAAACTGCAATATTCCAAAAAAGTTACACACTTTCCTGCTGAATATTTAACTCACCTGATTACGTCATTTATTTCCCACTTCACGCCGTATTTTATTCTGCCTTAAATTCCCTAAGAAATGTCCGGCACAAAATTTGCGCTTGACCGCAAAAGCGTAGCGCTTTACTTTCTGGTTATTGATAGAGGAACTCAGTTCCATATAGTGAAACCGACACCATGACCACACTCGAAAATGCCTCCGCCGTACTGAAGCTGTTTCAGCGCTTTGGCGTGACGCAGGGCCATCCCGGCTTAACCTTTACCGAGGTGGTGGATGCGTTGGGCTTGCCGAAAAGTACGGTATCGCGCCTGCTGGCGACCATGGAAAGTGAAGGCTTACTTGAGCGTGACGCTGAGAGCCGCTGCTTCCAGATTGGTCGCGTGCTGCTGTCGGTGGCAGGTCACTATCTGTCGACGCCGTTAGTGGATAGCGCGTCGGCGCCGATGGCGCGTCTGGCGGCCAGCAGCGGCTGCATGGGCTATATCTCGGTGCTGGATGGTGACGATGTGCTGGTGATGCGCATGTATCACGGCCGTTTCTTCACCCAACTGGTGACGCCGCCGGGCACGCGCGTTTCATTAACCGGCACCTCGACCGGACGCGTGCTGTTGGCGCAGTTGAGTGATGAAGAAGTTCGCGATCGTTTTGCCAGCAACTGGCAGGCGGCTTCGATGAATTCGCCGCTGAGCGTGGATGCCTTATGCCAGGAGTTAGCTGTGATTCGCCAGCAAGGCTGGGCACTGGCGCGCAATGAGACGCTGCCAGGCATCAGCTCGTTAGCGGTTGCGGTAACCAATAAACATCGCGGTGAAAGTGCCGCGCTTTGTCTCTCGTTTTTATCGCAAGAAGCGGCGCCCGGTTATCCGGAGATGCTGCTCAGCGAACTACGCGCAACGGCTGCACTGATGGCCGAAAAGTACGGCGCATAATCCTGTCCAAACAGGAAACCCTATTTCAGTTTTGAAGGCGTTTATTCGCGCCACACCAGGGAAATAGCAGGTCTTCGGACCTGCTTATTTCAATAATCAGGGAACGATTAATATAAAAACGTTGATGTCCCGCGTGTCGGGCGCTGCGAATTAACGCGTTTTCTACAGGGTGAAAATACGGGGATCTTATGCGTCAAAATAATCCAATAAAAAGTGTTGGCGTTGCCTTAATGCTGGTTCTGCTGTCCGTTGCAGGCGCCATCATTGGGGTACAGCTTATTACCACCATTGGGGTGACACCCAATACCTCTATTATCGGCGCGCTGTTTGCCATGCTGCTGGCGCGTATTCCACTGCAATGGTTTCGTCGCTATCGCTCGATTGAAGTTCAAAACCTCGCGCAAACCGCCATCTCTTCTGCCACCTTCGGTGCGGCCAACAGCCTGTTAATGCCAATCGCAGTGCCGTGGGCGTTGGGCGAGCCGCAGCTGGTGCTGCCACTGTTTGTCGGCGTCAGCGCGGCGATGCTGCTCGATGCTTATTTACTCTATCGTCTGTTTGATACGCGCGTCTTCCCGGCCAGCAATGCGTGGCCGCCGGGCGTGGCGGCAGCTGAAGCGATCAAAGCCGGTGATAAAGGCGGTCGTCAGGCCTGGTTGCTGGTGGTGGGCATTGTCGGCGGCATCGTCGGCTCGATGCTGAAAATCCCCATGTCGGCATTTGGTACCGCGTTTATCGGCAATATCTGGGCGTTGAGCATGCTTGGTATTGGCTTCCTGTTGCGTGCCTACGCGCAACCGGTTGCTGGCATTGATATCAACGCGCTCTATATTCCGCACGGCGTGATGGTTGGTGCCGGTTTGGTGGCATTGATTCAGGTGGTGCAGGTGATTCGCAGCCGCCGCAATGATCAGGTCAACGTCAGCCGCAGCGACAGCGAAGTGAAACGTTCGCTGGGTTTTGGCACCGTCGGCTACATCGTCATCTCCACGCTGCTGGCGCTGGCGGGCGGCTTATGGAGCCAGATGGGCCTGCCGATGCTGGTGCTGTTTATCCTCTACGCCGCCTTTGCTGCCTTCGTGCATGAACTGATTGTCGGTATCGCCGCGATGCACTCCGGCTGGTTCCCGGCCTTTGCGGTGGCGCTGATTACTTTGATTCTCGGCATTCTGCTCGGCTTCCCGCCGCTGGCACTGTGCCTGCTGTGCGGCTTTACCGCCGCCACCGGTCCGGCGTTTGCCGATATGGGTTATGACCTGAAAGCGGGCTTTATCCTGCGCGGCAACGGTGCCGATGTGCAGCAAGAGCTGTGGGGCCGCCGCATCCAGCTGATCGCCGCGATGATCGCCTTTGTGATCTGTATTCCCGTGGTGTGGTACGCGCACACGATTTTCTTTGCCGAGAATCTGCTGCCGCCGGTGGCGCGCGTCTATGCCAAAACCATTCAGGCCGGAGCCGAGCCGGGTATCGCCGGAAATCTGCTGATGTGGGCGATTCCGGGCGCCATCATTCAGTTGATCGGCGGACCGAAGCGTCAGCTTGGCGTGCTGTTGGCGACCGGTTTATTGATTAACAACGCCGCTGCGGGTTGGGCGGTGATGGTGGGCATCGCGCTGCGCATTATTATACTGCGCGTGTGGGGCGAGCGTGGACGTTCACCGATGGAGGTGATGGCCGCTGGATTTATCGCGGGCGACGCGCTTTACAGCTTCTTCCATTCACTTTTTGCCAGCGGCACCAAGAAATAATTTAGGGAATTTATTATGAGTTTACAGCAGACACTGCAGGTCTTTGAGTTACTCGATAGCGCTTACATTGATGGCCAACAGGTGGTTGATCTGTTCGCGGCCTATCCGGGCGTCACCGCCAGCACGAAACGCGTCAGCGGGCCCAAAGGGCGGACCGATTTCGTCCGCATCGACATTCCCGGTGCGCAGGGCAAAAGCAACGGCGGCAACGCACCAACGCTTGGCATCATTGGTCGTCTTGGCGGGATTGGTGCGCGTCCAACGCGCATTGGGATGGTGTCAGACGCCGATGGCGCGGTCGCGGCGGTGAGCAGTGCGCTGAAGCTGGCGCAGATGCAAACCAAAGGCGACGTGCTGGCCGGTGATGTGATCATCACGACCCACATCTGCCCGGATGCGCCAACGCGTCCACACGAACCGGTCGATTTCATGGATTCGCCGTGCGACGACATCACCATGAATGACAACGAAGTGATTGCGGGCGTCGATGCGATTCTGTCGATCGATACCACCAAAGGTAACCGCATCCTCAATCACAAAGGCTACGCGCTGTCGCCGACGGTGAAAGAGGGCTATATCCTGCGCGTGTCAGAAGATCTGCTGCGCATCATGGAGATGACCAGCGGCAAACCGGCGGTCACCTTCCCGATTACCACGCAGGACATCACGCCATACGGCAACGGGGTTTATCACCTCAACAGTATTTTGCAGCCTTCCACCGCGACGGATGTGCCGGTGGTCGGCGTAGCGATCTGCGCCGAATCGGTGGTGCCGGGCTGCGGCACCGGCGCGAGCCACGAAGTGGATATCGCTTTAGCGGTGAAGTTTGCGGTGGAAGTGGCGAAAGAGTTCGGGCGTGAAACCTGTCACTTCTACGACGCGCAAGAGTACGCTCTGCTGCTCTCTTTGTATGGTAGTCTCAGCCATCTGCGCACCCGGAAAGCCTGATGATGAATATCTCCCTGGTCACACTGACGATTGGTCAATCACCGCGCAGCGACATTCTGCCGTTGCTGCTGGAACATCTGCCTGCCGATCAGGTGGCGCATGCCGGTTTACTCGACGGTTTGACGCTGACTGAAGTCGAGCAGCAGTATGCGCCCGCGCCGGGCGACAAGGTGCTGGTGTCGCGCATGATCAGCGGCGAGCAGGTGCGCCTGTCCGGACCAAAAGTGGAGCAGGGACTGCAATGTAAGATCAACGCACTGGAAGAGCAGGGCTATGACACCATTCTGCTGCTGTGCACCGGCGAATTTGGCACGCTGAAAACGCAATCTGCCTTACTGCTGGAGCCGGATCGCATCATCCCGCCGCTGGTACGCGCGATTGTGCAACAACACAAAGTCGGCATTGTGGTGCCGGTGGAAGAGCAGATTGCCGAGCAGGCCAACAAGTGGCGCAATCTGGATACGCCGCCGTGCTTTGCCGTCGCCAGCCCGTATCTGGCGGAGCAGGCCGATTTGGTGGAAGCGGGATTGTCGCTACAGGAGCAGGGCGCGGATGTGGTGGTGTTGGATTGCATCGGCTATCACCAGAAGCACCGTGATTTCCTGCAGAAAATGCTGGGCATTCCGGTACTGCTGTCGAACGTGCTGGTCGCCAAGCTGGCGGCAGAATTGATCGTCTAATGCGGAGAGATCACAAGTTGCGATCTGTGGCGCTAATTCGCGTGACAGATCAGCGAGTTCCTTAGTAATCTGCCAGTCACGATAATGTGCTGTGAGGAAGTAATATGCTCAATACAAGTGAGTATTTCGACGGAAAAGTGAAATCCATTGGTTTCGACAGCGTGACCATTGGCCGTGCCAGCGTTGGCGTGATGGCGGAAGGTGAATACACCTTCGGCACCAACCAACCGGAAGAGATGACGGTAGTAAGCGGCGCGCTGAAAGTGCTGCTGCCGGGTGAAACCGAGTGGAAATGGTATGAAGCCGGCGCTGTGTTCAGCGTGCCAGGCCAGAGCGAATTCCATCTGCAGGTGGCCGAGCCTTCATCTTATCTGTGCCGCTATCTCTAAACTTAAGATTTAGAACATCTTAAACCTGCGACTTCTGTTGGAAGCGCAGGTTTTTTATTGCTCAGCCTACGAAAATCCATGCAGGTTTGTCGTAGGGTCGCCATTAATGGCGACCAGGTTCGAGGGAATTAACGCTTCGCTTCGCCGCCTAACGCTTCGACCAGATTACTGATCAGCGCGGCCAGTTCGCTGGTCATCAGAATGAAATCGGCATCGAAACGCTGGGCGAAATCGTCGCGGTCGATGTCATCATTCTGCTCACGCAGCGTGTCGCTAAACTTCAAACGCTTCACTGAAGCATCATCGGCGATGACGAACTGAATGCGTTCCTGCCAGTCGAGCGCCAGTTTGGTGACCACTTTACCGGCCTCAATATGCGTGGCGATCTCATCGGAAATCAGATCCTGCTTCTTACAACGGATCACGCCGCCATCTTCCAGCATCGCTTTCAGCTCAGCTTCATCCATTAGCGCAAAACCAGCTGGCAGCTCACCTGAGCGCACCCATTCGGTCAGCGTCAGCTCGATTGGATTTTCCAGCGTTAACGGAACCACTGGCAGCGAACCGAGGCTTTTACGCAGCAGCGCCAGCGTATCTTCGGCTTTCTTGGCGCTGGCGCAATCGACGATGATCAGGTTGTTAACGGTGTCGATCCACATATAAGTCTGGCTGAAACGGCTAAACGCGCGTGGCAGCAGGCTATGCAGCACTTCATCTTTCAGCGAATCTTTCTCGGTTTTCTTCAGCTTGCGGCTCTGTTCCGCTTCCAGCTTGTCGATTTTGGCTTCCAGCGCCTGCTTCACCACCGGCGACGGCAGAATTTTTTGCTCGGTGCGCGCGCAAATCACCATCTGACCGTTGATTTCATGCGTCAGCGCTTCGCTGCGGTTGCCCATCGGTGAAACCCAACCGGTTTTCGCCATATCCTGGCTGCCGCACGGCGAAAAGGTGAAGGCGTCGAGCTGCTTTTCCAGATCGTCTGCGGACAGTGGAATGTCACGATTCAGACGATAAACCATCATATTTTTAAACCACAACATCGGGATTCCTTACCGTGGGTGCGATCGGGCGCACAAGTCTCAAAGTCAGCGCGCATGATAGCGAAACATCGGATTGGTTTCATTGCCTTTCCCGATTCAGCCTTCTACTGTATTTGTCACCAGAACGAATAATGAGGAATAAATCGTGCGCATTGGGATTGATTTAGGCGGTACCAAAATTGAAGTGATTGCACTGTCTGATCAGGGTCAGGAACTGTTTCGTCATCGCGTTAACACGCCGCGTGACGACTACGCTGCCACGGTTCAGGCGATTGTCGATTTAGTGCTGCTGGCAGAGGAGAAAACCGGTCAGCAGGGCACGGTCGGCATCGGCATTCCCGGCACGATTTCGCCCTATACGCAGCGGGTGAAAAACGCCAACTCCACCTGGCTGAACGGTCAGCCGCTGGATAAGGATTTAGCGCAGGCGCTGAATCGTGACGTGCGCATTGCCAACGACGCGAATTGTCTGGCGGTTTCCGAAGCGGTGGATGGCGCGGGCGCGGGTCAGCCGCTGGTGTTCGCGGTGATTATTGGCACCGGATCGGGCGCGGGCGTGGCGATTGGCGGTGAGTCGCGCATTGGCGGTAACGGCAATGCCGGTGAGTGGGGCCACAATCCGCTGCCGTGGATGGACGAAGATGAACTGCGCCATCGCGCCGAAGTGCCCTGTTATTGTGGCTTGCAGGGCTGCATTGAGACCTTTGTGTCGGGCACCGGTTTTGCAATCGATTATCAGCGTTTGAGCGGTAAAGCGCTGAAAGGCGCGGAGATCATCAAGCTGATAGAGCAGCAGGATCCGGTGGCGGAATTGGCGATGAATCGCTACGAAATGCGTCTGGCGAAATCGCTGGCGCAGGTGGTGAATCTGCTTGATCCCGATGTGATTGTGCTGGGCGGCGGCATGAGTAATAACGATCGCCTGTATCAAACCGTGCCGGCATTGATGAAGCAGTGGGTGTTTGGCCGCGAATGTGAAACACCGGTGCTGAAGGCGGTGCACGGAGATTCGAGCGGTGTGCGCGGTGCTGCGTGGTTGTGGCCGGTTAAGGCGTGAGTTGATGTAAAAAGGTCGCCATAAATGGCGACCCTACAAAATCCCCTGCTAACATCACTCGCCCACTAACATCGAATCCTGCGGCGCGTTATCGCGCTGGGCTTTGGTGGCCAGGAAGTAGACATATCCCACCGCCATAATCGCAACAAACAAGCCGCCAATCACCGGGTTAAACCACAGCATTGCCACCAGACACACCAGCGACAGCACCAGCGCAATGCCGGGCACAATCGGATAGCCCGGCGCACGGAAGCTGCGTTCCATCTCTGGCGCAGTGCGGCGCAGTTTAAACAGGCTCAACATACTCATCAGATACATCACAATCGCGCCGAACACCGCCATGGTGATCATCGCGGCGGTCAGCGTCATGCCTTGCAGATTGATAAAGCCATCGCTGTAGATGGCGGCGATACCAATCAAACCACCGGCGATAATCGCACGGTGCGGCGTCTGGAAGCGCGACAGCTTGGCCAGACTCTGCGGCAGATAACCGGCGCGGGCGAGGGCAAAGAACTGGCGCGAATAGCCGAGAATAATGCCGTGGAAGCTGGCAATCAGCCCAAACAGACCAATCCACACCAGCATGTGCATCCAGTTGGAGTTTTCACCGACGATCATCTTCATTGCCTGCGGCAGCGGATCGTTGATGTCCGACAGCTTGCGCCAGTCGCCAGCGCCACCGGCCAGCAGCATCACGCCAATCGCCAGCACCACCAGCGTCAGAATGCCGGTGATGTAGGCTTTGGGAATGGTGCGCTTCGGATCCTTGGCCTCTTCGGCCGCCATCGCAGCGCCTTCAATCGCCAGGAAGAACCAGATGGCGAACGGAATTGCGGCGAAGATGCCCGACATCGCGGGCATACCGAAGTGATCGCTGCCCGCCCAGCCGTTAGCGGCAAAGTTGGCAATGCTGAAGCCCGGCGACACCACGCCCATAAACACCAGCAGCTCCAGAACCGCCAGCACAGTCACCACCAATTCGAACATCGCCGCCAGCTTAACGCCGAGAATGTTCAGCGTCATGAAGACGATATAGGCGCCGACTGCGGCGGTTTTCGGATTGAGATCGGGATATTGCACGTTGAGGTAAGCGCCAATCGCCATGGCAATCGCCGGTGGTGCGAATACGAACTCAATCAGCGTGGCGAGGCCAGCGATCAAGCCGCCGGTTTCACCGAACGCGCGGCGGCTATAAGCAAACGGGCCGCCCGCATGCGGAATCGCGGTGGTCAGTTCGGTAAAGCTGAAAATAAAACAGGTATACATGGTGGCGATCATCGCGGTGGTAATCAGGAATCCCAGCGTGCCCGCCACGCCCCAGCCGTAACTCCAGCCAAAATATTCACCAGAAATCACCAGTCCAACCGCAATGCCCCACAAATGCAGGGTGCCCAGCGTGGGTTTGAGCTTATTCGTCATCGTCTTTTCCCCGTCGTCATTGTTGGTGCGGCAGCTTCACCGCGCTTTTTTATCTTTGCGCTACAGTGAAGTGATAATGCCGCTGGCTGGCGCGGGAAAACTTGACGCGGGCGCAGTGAGTTTTGTCCTCCACGGTCAACTCTGAGGCAAGAAAAGTGCCAGATGCACGCTGCGGTCAACTTTGGGTTGTCTGCGGTCAAGCAGTCAGGACGACGTCATCCCATGCTGATACCACTTGCTTGATGCTGGAGATTGATGAATGAGTGCCGAACAATCCGATACCTTAACAGATGCTGAAATCACCCTGCTGGCGCATCAGGCGCTGGCCAGTTACCCCGCGGCACTGCGCGGCGAACTGAAACTGCTGTGCCGCTCGGAAAATGCCACCTTCCTGTTGCAGGCGGCGGGCAAACGCTACGCGCTGCGTCTGCATCGTCCTAACTATCACAGCAAAGCGGACATTCAGAGCGAGCTGCTGTGGCTGGATGCGCTGCGTGACATCGGCATCATGGTGCCGCAGGCGATCCCGGCCAGCGATGGCGCAACTGTGCTGACGCTGCCGATGGCAAATGGCGCAGAGCGTTATGCGGTATTGTTCCATTGGATCGAAGGTGACATGCCCACCACCGATGTCGATCCCAAAGCGTTTCAGCAGCTTGGTCACATCACCGCGCGTCTGCATCAGCACAGTCGCAGCTGGCAGAAACCGGCGGGTTTTCAGCGCATCATTTGGGATCATCACACCATGGTCAGCGATCATAGCCATTGGGGACGCTGGCAGGATGCGCCGAACCTTAATCCGGCCGATCACGGCATCGTCGCCGAAGCGGTGGCGCGCGTCGGGCAAGAGCTGCAAGGCTTTGGCAAAGGGGCGGATCGTTATGGTTTGATCCACGCCGATCTGCGTCTGACCAATTTGCTGCTGCATAAAGGCGAAACGCGGGTGATCGATTTTGATGACTGCGGACTCGGCTGGTATCTGCACGATCTGGCGGCGGCGATCAGTTTCGTTGAGCACCATCCGCGCGCCGCCGAATGGGTGGATAACTGGATCCTCGGTTACGAAAAAGTGGCGCACATCAGCGATGAAGAGATGGCGCTGGTGCCGACGCTGCTGATCCAGCGTCGCATTCAGATGACCGCGTGGATGGGATCGCACGCGGAAACGGAAATGGCGCTGAGTCTTGGGCCGCGCTGGGCCGATCACTCGGTGCGCCTTTGCCGACGTTATCTGGAAACTAATCAACTGCCGGTCGGCGTCTGATGCACCAGCAGTGAGCAGCTTTGCGCTGTCGCGGCGCACTCGAGGTCGCCATTAATGGCGACCCTACGACGAAATCCGCAAATCATCCGCCTGGTACGAAAATTGCTGGAATCCTCAATCTGTTTCACTCGCGCCACACGCAGAGGTTCCGATGCAATCACTCATCACACCCACTGAAGCCTTCAGCGCCTTATCAGTCAGCGCCAGCAATCGCGGCGTGTTGGCAGCGGCCGCCACCGGACTGAGCGGTTTTATCACTGACAAAGGCGGCGATGTCGATCGCATCTTTGGCATTAGCGGCATTAACTCCGAACTGCTGGCGAGCCCCACGCTGAGCCTGGGTTTAGTAAACTACTGCCGCGTGATGGAAGAAGCGGCGCGTCATTCCGGTTTTGATAACTTCGGTTTGCATTACGGCAAGCAGTTCAAACCGCAGTCATTAGGCTTGATTGGGTATATCGGCCTCTGTTCACCGACGCTGGAGCAGGCGCTGCACAACGTGGTGAATGCCTTTCCGTGGCATCAGCACGATACGCTGACGCGGCTGGTGGACAAAGGCGAGTGCTGGCGGCTCGATTATCAGGTGCGCCACGGCGCGATCCTGTCACGACGTCAGGATGCGGAGCTAACGCTCGGCATGTTCCTTAACTTGATCCGCCACGTCGCCGGCAAAAACTGGGCGCCGCGCGAAGTACACTTCGAACATCCGCGTCCAGAACAGTGGCACGAGCACTGCAAAGTGTTTGATGCGCCGGTGTGGTTTGATCAACCGTTCAACTCGTTGCTGATCCCGAAACGCGATCTACTGCGAACCATGCCGGAGCAGGATCCGATGTTGCTGATGGTGATGCAGGATGCCATTCGCCGCCTGAATAGTTCTGCCAGCCTGCAAAGCGTGGTGGAACAGGCGCGATCTCAGGTGAATTTGTCACTGATGCAGGGCGAACCGGTGCTGGAAGAGATTGCCGAAAAAATGGGCTTGTCGAGCTGGTCGCTGCAACGGCGGCTGCGCGAAGAGGGCATCAGTTTTACCGCGCTGGTGGACAAGGTGCGCTGCGAGATGGCAACGCATTATCTGCAACAGAAGCAGCTGCCGATCTCAGAAATGGCGCTGCTGCTCGGTTACTCCGAAGTCAGCGCCTTTTCCCGTGCCTTCCGCCGCTGGTTTGGCATCAGCCCGCGCCAGTGGCGCCAGGATGGCTCGGCGTCGCCGGGGCAAAACCGAACCACGCTGGCTGGTTAACCTCCGGCGGCGGCGGTAAATCTTTGCTTTGACCAATCAACTGCCATGCGCGCAGGCACAGGGTTTCGTCGCCTTGCGTCTGCGTCACCGCGTAGCGCCCGCTGTTTTGCCATTCGAGCCGCACCAGGCATTGCTGACCGGCATAACGCCGCGCATCGCGGAAATGCTGATTGAGCTGATGCTGCATCTCATCAGCCCATTTGCAGGATGCGCTGCCCGGCGCACTCTGCGGCTGGCACAGATTGACGATGCTATCCTGTTGCTTTGGCTGAGAATGCTGACAAGCGCTGAGCGCTACAACAATCATTAACCCGCCCAATAATCCCGCCATTCGATTAATTAAATTCATTAATGTGCCTATATTTTCACTAAAGATCCTTCCCTTCACTGCCGACAGTCTACAGACCGACTCAACCAATGCTATGGCATTACTCTGACTGTCGGCAGAACCAGAATTTGCCGCAGCCTCGCGGCTTTATCCCCTTTTGATTCATGGATTAGAAATGCAGAAAAAATATGCCTTTGCGGCACTCTCCTTGTTAAGCGCCACGCTGCTCAGCGGCTGCGCGACCGAATCGTCACGCGCGATTGAAGCACCACAGGTGCGTGCGGCCAGCCAGCCCGCGTATCAGGGCGTGCGCAGCCCGATTGCGGTTGGCCAGTTTGATAACCGCTCCTCGTACATGAACGGCATCTTCTCTGATGGCGTTGATCGTCTTGGCAATCAGTCGAAAACCATTTTGGTCACGCACCTGCAGCAGACCAATCGCTTCAACGTGCTGGATCGCAGTAACCTGAAAGAGTTGCAGCAGGAAGCGGGCTTTAAGAAGAGCGAGCAGAACATCAAAGGTGCGACTTACATCATCACCGGTGATATCACCGAGTTCGGTCGCAAAGAAGTGGGCGATCAGCAGCTGTGGGGCATTTTGGGGCGCGGTAAAAACCAGATCGCCTATGCCAAAGTCAACCTGAACGTGGTGGATGTCACTACTTCAGAAGTGGTGTACAGCGCGCAGGGCGCGGGTGAATTCAAGCTGTCAGCGCGTGAGATCGTCGGCTTCGGCGGCACCGCCAGCTATGACTCAACCCTGAACGGTAAAGTGATGGATTTGGCGATTCGTGAAGCGGTTGATCACTTAGTCGATGGCATTAACAGCGGCGCATGGCGTCCGGCGAAATAAGGATATTGAGCATGAAATTGTTGCAACTGAGTGCGGCGCTGATCGCTGCGGGCGTGCTGGCAGGCTGTGCGCCAAAAGGGCCGGAACCGATCTATTACTGGGGCGATTACCAGCAGCAGATCTACAGCTACTACAAAAAAGATAGCGATCCGCAGAAGCAGATCGAAGCGCTGAATCTGGATATTGAAAAAGCCAAATCGGTTAACAAACCGGTCGCACCGGGCCTTCACGCGCAGCTCGGTTTGTTGTACGCCAAAACCGGAGATACCGATAAAGCCTTCGGCCAGTTTGCCACCGAGAAACAGTTGTTCCCGGAATCGGCGCCATACATGGACTTTCTGATGAAGAAAAAACAAGGAGTTGCTCAGTGAAAAAGCTGATTGTTTCTTTAGGCGTGCTCGCCACGCTGCTGTTGACCGGCTGCGCGCACAAAAAACCGTACGACTACAGCGCCTTCCGCGCCAGCAAGCCAGCCTCAATTCTGGTGCTGCCTGCGGATAACCGCGCGCCGGATGTGAACGCGGCGAACAGCTTCACCTCACTGGTGACGCGTCCGCTGGCGGAAGCGGGCTATTACGTGTTCCCGGTGGCGGTGGTGGATGAAACCTTCCAGCAAAACGGTTTAACCAACGGCCATGAAATTCAGGCTGTCAGCCCGCAGCGTCTGCATGACATCTTCCACGCCGACAGCGCGCTGTATATTTCGGTGACCGATTACGGCAGCAGCTATCAGGTGATCCAGAGTGTGACCAAGGTGTCGGCGACGGCGCGTCTGGTGGATTTGCGCAGCGGTAAAGAGATTTGGCAAGGCATTGCCACCGCCAGCGACGCGGAAGATGGCAACAACAATAACGGCGGCATTATTGGCATGTTGGTGTCAGCGGCAATCAAGCAGATTGCCAGCAATGTGACGGATAAGGCACACACCATCGCCGGGGTGACCAGCGCCCGTCTGCTGGCGCAGAACGAGCAGGGCGGTTTGCTGGTCGGCCCACGTTATAAGTTGGCAACAGTGAGATAAAAAACCGGTGCGCATGAATGCGCACCCTACGAAAACCCGCCGAAGCACCGTAGGGTCGCCATTCATGGCGACCTGATTATTCCCCTGGCAACTCCAGCTTGCTGTAACCCAAACCATTCATCTTGCGGACGCGGATCTGCACCGGAATGCGCTCTTTCATTGCTTCTACATGGCTGATCACGCCGATGGTTTTGCCGCTGGCGTTCAGGGCATCGAGCGCATCCAGCGCGGTGTCCAGCGTCTCGGCATCCAGCGTGCCGAAGCCTTCATCGAGGAACAGCGATTCGATGCGCGTTTTATGACTCACCAAATCCGACAGCGCTAACGCCAGCGCCAGGCTGACGAGGAAGCTCTCGCCGCCCGACAGCGTGCGCGTATCGCGCGTGGCGTCGGCCTGCCAGGTATCCACCACTTCCAGCTCTAGTTCTTCACTGACACGGCGCTGCAGCAGATAGCGACCATGCAGGCGATCGAGCTGGCGGTTCGCCAGCCACACCAGATGATCAAGCGTCAGGCCTTGAGCGAAGCGGCGGAATTTATCGCCTTTGGCCGAACCCACCAGATCGTTCAGGTGGCCCAAATGCGCCAGCTCTGCTTCATCGGTGGCGATTTGCATCAATAACGATTGCTGCTGTGA
>NZ_DAMBSA010000047.1:0-17436 GCF_032054795.1 Pantoea sp. CTOTU49201 | reverse complement strand
CGCTGAATTTACCTTTGGCTCAGCGGTCTTTTTTCCGGAACATATCGCCGCAGTTAACGGGCTGAACCGCGTGTTCAGCCCGTTTTTTATGTGGTGCGGAAGCAGGGCGCTTGAATCAGGCACAGGAAAAACGGCAGGCTCACAACAGATGAAGAAGATGTTAACCGGGTTACTTTTCATGGTAACCACCACCGCCTTTGGTGCAGATGATTTCACCCTAAAGGATATTCACTTTGCTGGGCTCCAGCGCGTCGCACCCGGCGCGGCGCTGCTGCATATGCCGCTGCGTATTGGCGACCGCGTCAATGATGATGATATTCGCAACACCATCCGTGCGCTGTTCGCCACCGGCAATTTTGAAGATGTGCAGGTGCTGCGAGATGGCGATGCATTGCTGATTAAAGTTAAAGAGCGCCCGGCGATTGCCAGCATCTCGTTCTCTGGTAACAAAGCGATTAAAGAGGATCAGCTCAAGCAGAACCTTGATGCCTCAGGCGTACGCGTGGGTGAAGCGCTGGACCGCACCACGCTGGCGGATATGGAAAAAGGGCTCGAGGATTTTTATTACAGTGCCGGGAAATACACCGCCAGCGTCAAAGCGGTGGTCACGCCATTGCCGCGCAACCGCGTCGATCTGAAGTTCATTTTCACCGAAGGTGTGTCAGCAAAAATTCAGCAAATTAACATTGTGGGCAACCGAGCTTTTTCATCGGATGAACTGATTTCGCATTTCCAACTGCGCGATGATGTGCCGTGGTGGAATTTCATCGCCGACCAGAAATATCAGAAGCAGAAACTCTCGGGCGATTTAGAGACGCTGCGCAGTTATTATCTTGATCGTGGTTATGCACGATTTAATCTCGATTCCACACAAGTCAGTTTAACGCCGGATAAAAAACATCTTTACGTTACGATAAATATTCATGAAGGCGATGTTTACCATGTTAGCGGCGTAACACTGACGGGAAATATGGCTGGCTATTCCGCCGAGATTGAAAAACTGGTGCAGTTGCCAGCGGGCACCTTATACAGCGGGGCAAAAATCACTGAAAACGAAGAGGCGATTAAAAGCCTGCTCGGTCGATACGGCTATGCGTTCCCGCAGGTGAATACCCAATCGGAAATTAACGACAGCGATAAAACCGTACAATTACACGTGAATGTCGATGCCGGGCGACGCTTCTCGGTGCGGCAGGTGCGTTTTTCAGGCAACGACACTTCGAAAGATGCGGTGCTGCGTCGTGAAATGCGCCAGATGGAAGGCGCATGGCTGGCGAGTAATCAGGTAGAGCAGGGCAAGGCTAGGCTTAATCGTACCGGCTATTTTGAGAGCGTGGATGTCGATACGCAGCGCGTGCCGGGCAGCCCGGATCAGGTTGACGTGGTATACAAAGTGAAGGAGCGCAATACCGGCACCTTCAACATTGGGCTGGGTTACGGCACCGACAGCGGCATCAGCTATCAGCTTGGCGTCAGCCAGGATAACTGGATGGGCTCCGGCAATACCGTAAGTTTTAGCGGCACCAAAAACAGCTATCAAACCTATGTCGAAATCGCCGCCACCGATCCCTATTTCACCGTGGATGGCGTCAGTCTGGGCGGCAAGCTGTTCTATAACGATTACAGCGCTGAAGATAACGATCTTTCCGAATACACGCTGAAAAGCTTCGGCGCGGGCAGCACCTTAAGCTTCCCGATCGGGGAAAACAGCAGCGTGAACAGCGGGCTGGATTACGTCTACAACCGCGTCAGCAATATGGCGCCGCAGGTGGCAATGTGGCGTTATCTGGGTTCGCAGGGCATTCATCCAAAAGTAATCACCAGCGATGACGACGATGACGATGCCACCGTTGCAGACAAATTTACCGCCAACGATTTCTTCTGGAATATTGGCTGGAGCTACAATTCACTGGACCGCGGCTTCTTTCCCACCTCGGGCGTGAGCGCCGGTTTCAACACCAAAGTGACGATTCCAGGTTCCACCTACAGCTATTACAAAAGTACGCTGACCGCCAACGGCTACTTGCCGCTGAGCAGCGATCATCGCTGGGTGCTGATGGGTCGCAGTAAAGCTGGTTACGCCGACGGCTTAGGCGGCAAAGAAGTGCCGTTCTACGACAACTTCTATGCTGGCGGCTCCAGTTCGGTACGCGGATTCTCTTCCAACACCATCGGACCAAAAGCCGCCTATTACCGCTGCAGCGGTAGCGAAAGCAGTTACGGGACTTGCCCGGTGGAGAAATCGGATGATGCGGTGGGCGGTAATGCGATGGCGGTGGTGAGCGCAGAGCTGATTGTGCCAACGCCGTTTATCAGCGAACGCTATGCCGATTCGCTGCGCACCTCATTCTTTGTTGATGCAGGTACAGTTTGGGATACCGGCTGGCAGAACACTGCGGCCACCAAAGCAGCAGGCATTCCTGATTATGCCGATCCCAGCCAGATTCGCGTGTCGAGCGGCGTTGCTTTGCAATGGCAGTCACCGCTGGGTCCGCTGGTGTTTTCTTATGCGTTGCCGATTAAGAAATATGAGGGCGATAAGTCGGAGCAGTTCCAGTTTAATATCGGTAAAACCTGGTAGCTGTATTTAAAGCGTTAAATGATGAGATGAGTTTTACATTATCTTTAAACGCTGAAGACAGAATAAATTAGCCAGCAGAGTAAAATACCGCTCGTGAAATGCTTAAGGAATGAGTGTTCGCGAATATCGTTGTTATGCATCTGATTAATTGTATTTCGCCACCCAGAGTTGGGTGGCTTTTTTATTTGTTAGAGTGGTCGCCATAAATGGCGACCCTACAAACCGGCCTTCGTAGGGTCGCCATTTATGGCGACCTTATAAACAGACGATCACGATTCGATTAAACGCATTCCCGTTTCTGCATCAAACAGATGAATCTTCTCGGCGTTAAAGCCCAGCATAATGCTCTCGCCGCTCACCGCTGCGTGACGGCCAGCGATCTGCATATGCAACGGCTGACCGTGCCATTCGAGATGCAGCAAAGTTGATTCACCGGTGATCTCCACCACTTTCACCAACGCTGCGGCATTGCTGTTGGTTTCCAGCAGATCGTGCGGGCGTACGCCGAGCGTCACGGCTGCGCCTGCACGCTCGCGCGCCGCCGCTTGCCAACGCGCGGGCAGCGGCTGCCACAGATCCTGACACTGCACGCCGGACACGCCATCGCGGTCGATCAATTGTGCCGGTAACAGGTTCATTGGCGGTGAGCCGATAAAGCGCGCGACAAAGGTATCCGCCGGACGATCGTAAATTGCCAGCGGTGCGCCTTGCTGCACGATGCGGCCATCCTTCATCACCACAATTTGATCGGCCAACGTCATCGCCTCAACCTGATCGTGCGTCACATAAACCATGGTGGTTTTGAAACGCTGATGCAGCGATTTGATCTCGGCACGCAATTCCATGCGCAACTGCGCATCAAGGTTCGACAGCGGCTCATCGAACAGGAACACTTTGGGATTTCGCACCATCGCGCGGCCCATCGCCACACGCTGACGCTGTCCGCCCGACAGTGCGCGCGGATAGCGTTGCAGCAGCTTATCGATACCGAGAATCACGGCGATGCGCGCGATTTTGCTCTGCTGCTCCTCGCGCTTCACCTTCTTCACCTGCATGTGAAACGCCAGATTCTCCGCCACGGTTAAGTGCGGATAGAGCGCATAGCTCTGAAACACCATCGCGATATCACGGTCGGCCGGATCGCGGTCGTTGATCTGCACTTTATCCATCAGGATCGCGCCATCCGATAAGCTCTCCAGCCCGGCCAGCAAACGCAGCAACGTCGACTTTCCGCAGCCGGATGGGCCCACCAGCACGGTAAAACTGCCGTCAGGAATGGTGAGATCGAGCGGATGCAGCACTGACTGTTTTGCGTAGCGTTTGGCCACTTTTACGAGTTCAACACTGGCCATAATTTAAAACTCCTGGGAAAGTTGCAGTTGATGCCAGTCGGGATAACGACGCGGCAAGGTGCTGATAGCCAGTGACGCCACCGAAATACCCCATTGTAGAGCCGTATTGAGATCTTGCTGATGCAGCAGGGCGGTGAGGAATCCGGCGTTAAAACTGTCGCCCGCGCCGATGGTATCCACTACCGTGACCGCACGCGCTGGCTGACTCACTGCATGTTCGGTCTGCCAGCAGCGCGCGCCCTGCGGGCCGCATTTCACTACGCAGCCGCCGCGTCCGCTAAGCTGTTGCGCCAGCATGTACGCGCTGGCAGGCAAGTCGTCTTTCGCCGCCAATCCCAGCGTTTCCACTTCATTGAGCAGCAGCCAGTCGCACAGCGGCAGCCATTGCGAGACCTGCTCACGCACTTCGTCTGTCCAGCCCTGCGGCGGCCAGCCGGTATCGACGGCGGTGATAAAGCCGCGCTGCTGTAACTCTGAAAGCAGCGCCGGATATTCGTCATACAGATGCAGACACAAAAAGGTGCCGCACAGCAGCACGATATCGCCGTCAGCCGCTTGAGCAGGCAGCTGATCCAGCACATCCTGCGCGGTGAGTTGCACGATGTGGCCGAGATTACTCAGGAAAGAGCGCTCGTGATCCGAATGCGTCACGCCTACGGTTAGCGAGGTTTCGCAGCTGTAGCGCGTCCAGTGCGCGGCGCTGTGCGGAAAATGACTCGCCAGCCAGGTGCTCAGGCCATCGTTGCCCTGATTAGCGACCGCGCGATGGCGCACCTGCATCGCTTCCAGCGCCAGCGCGCAGTTGCCCGCCGATCCACCGGGACGCAGTTCGCTGTGATTCAGCATCACTTCGGTACCGCGCTGCGGCCAGTTATCCAGCGTGCCCATGATTAAATCGACATTAATATTGCCCACCACATACAGCGTGGCGGTGAGTTTATGCTCCATCATCCTTTACTCCCGCCACTGGCAAGGCCGCTGACCAGCGTCTTTTGCAGCCAGATGGCAATAAACAGCGGTGGCACCGACGCCAGAATGCCGACGGCAGCGATCAAGCCATCATCGGTGGCGCGCCCGGCGGTGAATCCGGCAATGGTGACCGGCAAGGTTTGTGCGGCGATATTGCTGGTAAACAGCAGCGCATAGAAAAATTCGTCCCACGCCAGCAGCCAACCAAACAACGCGGCGGCACCCAACACCGGCTTCGCCAGCGGCAGCGTAATGCGCAGCAACACTTGCCAGACGCGCAGGCCATCAAGGCGCGCCGCCTGTTCAATATCCTGCGGCAGCGTATCGAACTGGTTTTTCAGCATCCAGGTAAGGAACGGCAAAATCAGCGAGCAGTAGACGATGATCAATCCGGGCCGCGTGTTGAGCAGATCGAACTGCTGCAACAGGAAATAAAGTGGCAGCACGAATGCCACCGGCGGCACCATATAGATGGCAAGTGAGGCGAACAGCCAGCCGTCGCGCCCGCGATAGCGCGAGAAGCTGAACGCCGCCGGAATCGCTAGCAGCAAGCAGATGATTGTCGCGCCCGTGGCGACTAACAAACTGTTGCCGAGCGCATGCAGGAACAGCACACCCGGTTGGCCTGGCTCCAGCGACAACAGCTTGCCGTAGCGGGTGAAATCCCACTGGCGCGGCAGCCACTCGAGCGGCACGCGGGTGAGATCGCTGGCGGCGCTGACGCTCATCAAAAACAGCCAGCCCATCGGCGCTAACACCGAGAACGCCACCAGCAGCGCGGCGGCGTATTTGCCAACATGGCGCATTTTAACCTTCATGAGCGCTTCCTTTGCGGCGTTGCCGCCACAGTAACAACATGTAAAGCGTGATCAGCACCGCGCACAGCAAGGTCATCAACATGGCGTAAGCCGCGCCGCTGCCCGCGCGCAAGTAGCTAAACGACTCCTGATAAACGTAGAAACTCAGGGTTTTGGTGCTATCGACCGGCCCGCCGCGTGTCATCACGTAGATGATGTCGAAGATTTTGAAGGCATCGATGGTGCGCAGAACCAGCGCCACGCTGAGCGGGCCAACAATCGCCGGGAAGGTGATGGCACGAAAACGCCGCCACGCCGATGCGCCATCCAGCCGTGCGGCTTCAAACAAATCGTCGGGAATCGATTGCAGTGCCGCCAGCACCAGCAAGGTCACCAGCGGATAGTTTTTCCAGATATCGGCGAACATCACCGCGTTGAGCGCCGAATCCGGCGAACCCAGCCAGCTGCGATAGCCATCAATAATGCCCAACTGCGTCAGCAGGGCGTTGATGCTGCCGTAATCCGGGTTGAAGTTCAGACGCCACATCATGGCGTTAACGATGGTCGGCAGCGCCCACGGTAGAATCACCAGCACGCGTAGCAGGTTGCGACCGGCAAATTTCTGGTTCAGCAACAGCGCCACCAGCACGCCGATCACGCCCTCAATCGCCACTGAGACCACGGTGAAATAGAGCGTGCGCCACAGCGAGCTGCGGAAATCCGCATCGGTGATCGCAAACAGGTAGTTTTCCAAGCCAATCCAGCCCGGCGCTTCACCGCTGCCAATCAAGGCGGCATCGGTGAAACTTAGCCAGATAGTGCGTAACAGCGGCCATGCGGTGAGCAACAGCATCACCAACAGCATGGGTGCCAGCAGCACCCATGCCTGCCGTTGTTCGCGTTGACGCAAACTCAGCATTGTTGCCCCTTAGCGCAGACGCGCCGCACTCTTATCTACCGCTTGCAGCGCGGCATCTGGCGTTGCGCTGCCAACCAGCACCTGCTGCAACTGCTGCTGCAGCGTGTTGGAGAGACGCGAATAGTCGGCGGTTTCCGGACGCGACAGCATCACGTTGAGCGACTTATCCGCCGCCGCGATCAGGCTTTCCTGGTTTTTCAGCACCGCCGGATCCTTGTAAGAGCTTTTCCAGATCGGCAGACTTAGCGTGGCGTATTTGTTCTGCACCGGCTGCGAAGTCATGTAGCTGATGTATTGCCATGCCTGATCCGCGTGCGTGCTGCCTTTGGTGATGCCAAGGCCCATCGAACCGTTCACCGCACCGAATTTGCCCGGCGCATCGCCAGGCGCAGGAACGATTCCCACCTGACCGGCGACCTTACTTTGCTTCGGATCGTTGGCCATGTTGTACATGTAGGTCCAGTTAAGCGCGAACGCCGCATCGCCATTGGAGAAGGCTTTACGCACATCCTCTTCCAGATATTCGCGTGACGCCGGATTGCTCAAGCCTTCATCCAGCGAGCTTTTCATCAGCTTCACCGCTTGCAGCGAGGCCGGTGAGGAGAAATCAAGTTTGTCGTTGTTGTAGAACTTGCCGCCGAAACCGGATACCAGCGTGGTGTAATCGCACACCAGCGCTTCGGCCTGCGACCAGCTCCACACCAGCGGATATTTCACGATGTTCTTCTGCTTGATAATGCGCGCGTCATCCATTACCTGCTGCCAGGTTTGCGGTGGCGTGGTGATACCGGCTTTTTCCAGCATCGCTTTGTTGTAATAGAGATATTTGGTGTCGAGGATCCACGGCATGCCGAGGGTTTTGCCTTTGAACTCCACGGTGTTCATCGCGCCAGGGAAAATCTGCCCCTTTTCGTCGGCGCTGATACGGCTGCTGACGTCCTGCAACAGATCGAACCTGGTGAATTCTGCCGGCCAGATGGCATCGAACAGCACCACATCGTAGCCGTTTCCGCCCGCGCCACGCGCCGCAACAATTTTGTCGTGCAGCGCTTCATACGGTACAAACTCAAGATTAACCTGCACGTCCGGGTGCGCTTTCTGAAACTCCTGCGTCATAGCGCGAATATCATTTTCGCTATACGCCGCCTGCGTCATAAACAGCGCATTCAACGTGGTTGCTGCTGCTGCGTTACCCACGCTGGCTAACAGAACCGCTGCAAAACATCCTTTTATGACTGGGTTGAATCGGATTTTCATGGTGTTTTCCGCCTTGGTGCAAAAAGAGGGTGTTTTATTAAATCAATTTGATGGATTTAATAACGCGCACAGGTTGTCAGGTTGCTGCGGCTGACATCGGTTAGCTAAAGCAATTGACGTGCCAGGGCATAAATCTCGTTTGCCACTGGACACTACTTTGCACAGAATTTTGCTGCTGTCAGGTAAACAGGTTGTAAATTGTGTGGCTGATCATAGAAGTTGCTGTGACGCCGAATTTGCATAGCAGCCAGAGATTGGGGGGCATTTCTTTTTTAGTAGCATTATTCTGGTGCAAAACAGCGCAGCACTGCGACTTTAGCGTGCACTGCGCTGGGATTAGGTCTCTCATGGTCGCCAGCGCGGCCATCATCTTTGCTATTTGCTGAGACTGTGAGATCGATCAGAAAGTGATTTGCGATGCAACATGCCAATTTCTCGTAACAGGAAGAGATAGAGGGCAGGCATGATTAATATCATCGCTATCACATAGCCAAATTTATATTTCGCGGAAAGTCGTTCTTTTACACCATAAAAAATATGTTTCCCAGTGATAAAAAACAGGATAACCACATAGGCTGTGACGATATATCCCACCAGAAAATAGATTGAGAGAAAGTTTGAGATCAATGTCTGCATAATAACCTCAGTGTTGTCTATTGGTAGTCACACAAGACTGACGAGAGCATTTTGCTGTTGATGGTATTGTTGGCAAAGTTGCACCACTTGAGTAAAGTCATGTGCTAATGAATTCGGTGAAGCACTAAGCAAGGTGTTTTCATCGTGAATACCATAAGTCACTGCGATTGATTTACATCCCAAATGGTTCGCCATGAGAATGTCATGTGTGGTATCACCCACCATAATGGCTTGTGCATTGCTGGCGTTGAAAAAATCGAGGATTTTTTCCCCGGATTCTGGATGCGGTTTTTTTTGCTGCACTTCATCCGCACAGACAACAATGTCAAACAGTGAGGCGATGTGCGCTGCAGCAAGTAAGGTATTGGCACTACGAGAAAATTTATTGGTTGTTACCGATAAGCGCATTCCCAGGCGCTTAAGTGTCTCCAGTCCGTTAATCACACCGGGGAAGAGTAAAGATTGGGCAGCAGGAATAATGATGAGTTTAAACTGACGCTGATACTCTTCAACAGCTAATTCAACCAGATAATTATTCACGGGCAGTTGCATTAATTGAGCAAAGGCTTGTTCCAATGGTAAGCCTATCGTCTGTCTGATTAACGCTTGCGGTAATTCTTTTAAATCCAATGCGCGAAAAGCTGCATTAAATGTTAAAGGGATGGCCTGAGCGGTATCAAAAAGCGTGCCGTCGAGGTCAAACATAATAATAGTTTGAGGCGTATTCATTGATTGTCTCTCAATACAAAAAGCTAACTGAAAATTAATGGCCCAGCTTTCTTTGTGGTAAAGCGACAGGTGATTGGGATTTATCATGACGCGGTCGAGCCAGATAAATAGCCGTAACAATCGCTACACATCCCACTAACTGTAAATGGGTGAAGGTTTGGCCGAGGATTAAATAGCCCAGCACACAAGCAGATAAAGAGCTCATAAATCCCAGAAAAGAAGTGGTAACCGGCGGTAGTTTTTCAATGCCACGGAACCAGACAAAGTAGCCAAACACGCCGCCCGCCAGGCTTAACCAGCCGTAGCCAATAATATTGGTTAGCGTAAGTTGAGAAGGGAACGTTTCCAGCCAAAGCGCCGCAGGCAATAACATTAAACCGCCTAGCGTCAATTGCCAGCCGGTAAATGCCAGTAAAGACATATTGGCTGGTCGTCCCCAATGCTTGGTGAGCAAAATGCCCATCGCCATGCTGGTGGTGCCAACTAATCCAACCATAATTCCCTGCGTATTAAGCTGAACGGCGCTGTTTAACACCAACAGCCCAATGCCAGCCACACCAACCAGCGCGGAAAACACATGCATAATGCTGAGCTTATGCCGGAACACCAATGCGCCAATAACCATAACAATGATTGGCTGGCAGGACATCACCAATGATGCCAGACCACCAGGCAAAAAATAAGCGGCGGCAAACAGGCAGTAAAAAAACAGGCCAATATTAAGAAATCCTAACGCCGCCATTTTTAACCACCAAACGCCGTAAGGTCGCACGCGGCAAAACAGCAATAAAATAATACCGGCTAATAACGCCCTGATGACCGAGGCCAGTAAGGGCATATTGGCCGGTAAGGTCTGCGTAGTCACGATATAGGTACTGCCCCAAATGATGGGCGCCAGCGCAGTGATCATTATGTTTATTAGCGTGGCAAACTTATTCATGATGCACGCCCGGATAAGTGCCAAAGTAGCGATCGCCAAAATCACCAATACCAGGCCGCATAAAGGCAGAATCCGTCATCCCTTTTTCAATCGATGATGTGATGATGGTCAAATCGGGCCAGGTTTCGACCAGGCGCTGAATACCCGCAGGGGAAGCAAGCACGTTGACTACGATCATATTCTCAATAGCAACGCCACTCTCTTTGAGAATATCAATCGCTTTCAGCAGCGAGCCGCCGGTAGCCAGCATCGGCTCGAAAAGCATGACGCTCATGCCAGCAATGCCTGCAGGTAAATGTGAATAAAGATAGTGCGGAAGTTTCGACTCTTTATCGCGCTGAATAAGGATCTTACCGATAGGTTGATGCGGAAACATGGCGCGGAACTCACTTTCCATGCTTTCACCCGCTCTAATCACGGATACCCCACAGACATCACGGACAAGTGCCTTACCCGTAAAAGGATCACCTATTGGCGTGTTCACTGTCTCATCAGAGTAGGGCAAGTGCTGTGCGGCGCTTTGCAGCAGCAAACGTATCACCTGATTTGCATGGTGTGTGAAGGTGTTCAGGTTGGCCGAACGATTACGCATCCTGAGATGTAAATGGGATAGCCAGGCAGAATCGGGTAACACGTGAACGTTGGGCAGTGTTGACATAGGTCAGTCCTATTGATCCTTGAGAAACAGTAATAGAGTGATAAGATGAATATATCTTTCAGGATAGTATCTTTTCAAAAAGATACTTATTAAAAAGATAACCACAACTATAATTCATTTTCAAGTCTCTTTTTCTTTTATGAGGAACACCATGCAGTATGACCATGTAGACAGATTACTCGTCCAGTGGCTGCAACAACGCCCCGATTTGGACTGTTCACCCATGGGCGTGCTTGGCCGCATCAGCCGCATGAGCAGAATTGTTGATAAAAAGCTCGAGAAAACATTTAAAAACAACGATCTGAGCGCTATCGAGTTTGATATTCTGGCGGCGCTCAGGCGGTTCAATTCGCTGACGACACCGACAGAACTCTACCAAACATTGATGTTGTCCTCTGGGGCGATGAGTACACGGGTTGAGCAGTTGGTTCAGCGTGATTTAATTGAAAGGATTTACAGCGAAGAAGATCGCCGGAGCTGTAACTTGAGCCTGACAAAAAAAGGAAAGTCATTGATAGATAAAGCTATATCAGAACATGTCGCCAATGAAGATGAGATTCTGAATCCGTTAAGTCAAGAGCAGCGAGAGCAATTGGCATCGCTGTTACGTAGCTGGTTATTAGCTAACGAAAAGTAGTTCTGACACCGGCCTGACTCCAGGCCGGTTAATCCCTTCAATAACCTTTTTCCCGGCATAATTCCTCTTTAAGAAATATCTTTCCAAAAAGATACTTGACTTTGCTAACTGCAAAAGTATCTTTTGTGTGAACTATAACTGCTGGGAATATTACATTATCATGACGGTCAAAGCCCCAATATCGCCTGCTGTTTCAGAATCCTTTTCAGAACGTAGTCATAGCAGTCACTCAGTAAGTTTATTCGCCATGCTTGAAACCCATGCGCGCCATTTCCCTGAGCAAATTGCGGTCAAAGATGCGCAAAACTCATTGAGTTATCGCCATTTTTTTCAGCAGATTTGGAGCAATGGAAAGAAACTCAACGCGTTAATTGATACCGAATTGCAGTATATCGGACTTTATTGTGAACCTTCGGTTGAGATGATTTGCGGCGCATGGAGCATTCTCGCGGCTGAGCGCGCCTACCTGCCGCTGGCACCGGATTATCCTGCCGATCGTCTGCGCTATATGATCGAGGATTCGGGCATCAAGATGATACTTACCCAGCCGCATCTTAAGGCGCAACTCGCTGCGATGGTGGCAGAAGAGATTACTATCATCACGCTTGATGACCTTCAGGCCAGTGCCGCAGCCACTGTTCCAAGCCACCCGAGCCACCGCCGGGAGCGGCTAGCCTATATGATCTATACATCGGGTAGCACCGGTAAACCAAAAGGTGTGATGGTGAGCTATGCCAACATTTCTCATCAGATGGCCTGGCTAAAAAGTCAGTTTGGTTTTGACCACAATGACCGCATTTTGCAGAAAACCCCGGCCAGTTTTGATGCCGCACAGTGGGAAATTCTGGCACCGGCCTTCGGTAGCCAGGTGATTATGGGTCCAAAGGATTGCTATCGGGATCCGGACGCATTGATCAACACCCTCATTGGCGAGCAGGTGACAGTGTTGCAATCTGTACCCACATTGTTGCAGGCACTGGTCGAACACCCACTTTTACAGGACTGCTGTGCGCTAAAGCACGTATTTAGTGGCGGTGAGATTCTGACACGCAATTTGGCGCAGGCGTTTTTCCAGCGTTTACCGCACGCTGCATTGACCAATTTGTATGGTCCAACCGAGTGCACCATAAACGCGTCGAGTTTTACGCTGGATCCAGAGTTGATCGCTGCTTATCCCGATGCCATCGCCATTGGTAAACCTGCGGCTAATACGCTTTATCATGTGCTTAATCCCGCGGGTGAACCCGTCGTGCCGGGTGAAACGGGTGAACTCTATATTTCTGGTTTGCAGGTCGCTAAAGGCTACTATCAGCGACCTGAACTCACCGATGAAAAATTCCTGCCGAATCCCAGAAAAATAATGCCAGGGCATGACCGCTTATATAAAACTGGCGATTTAGTTCGTCAGGATCCGAATGGTAATACCCACTTTGTGGCGCGCGTGGATAATCAGATCAAGCTACGCGGTTATCGGGTAGAACTGGATGAGATTCGCCTGGCAATTGAAAATCATCACTGGGTAAAAACAGCGGCGGTTGTAGTTCAACAAGATCCGCGCTCGGGTTATCAGACGTTGGTCGCCTGTGTTGAGCTGGATAAACGCCAGGCGGCGCTGATGGATCAAGGCAATCACGATCGTCACCATCTCTCTAAATCGAGTAAATTGCAGGTGAAAGCGCAGTTGTCCAATGCGGGTTGCCGAATGTTATCTGCGGCCCACTTATCCAGTAGCATCACGCTGCCGTATATCGCTTCAGACCATCAACAGCGCACGGCGGCGTTTGGTCGTAAAACCTATCGCTTTTTTGACGGCGAACCGTCGCTGACGCGCAAGGATTTAATCGATCTTTTACAACGTCAGCCCATAGAGAGCTGCACAGATGAAAATCTCGCGACGCTCACGCTGGATAAACTGGGCAAGCTGTTACGCAATTTTGGGCAATTTGTCAGTGACGAGCGGTTATTACCCAAATACGCCTATGCATCGCCGGGCGCACTCTACGCCACACAACTCTACCTGGAATTAAAGGGTTGTGTCGGATTACCCCCCGCGATCTATTACTACCATCCTGTTCATCACTGCTTGCTGCCTATTGCCTCATTGCAACCAACAAAGGATCCCGTTTTCCGGCTGCATTTTGTCGGTAATCGACAGGCGATTGAGCCGGTTTATAAAAATAATCTGCGTGAAGTACTGGAGATGGAAACCGGTCACATGCTCGGTCTTTTTGACGAGTTGCTGCCCGAATTGGGACTTCATGTACATCAAGCCGCACTGTTACGCGGCGCATTACCTGAGTGGTATCAAGGCAGTCACGATGACGATTATCTGGGTTGCTATGTCGTTGATCATCAACCGGTTGCAGCGAGCCGCGCGCAACCTGAACTCTATTTACAAATGCAGCAGCCGCTCCCGGACTTAGATGCCGGACTTTATCGGTACCAGGCAGGTGAGTTGCATTTCCTTTCGACCAGCATGTTGCAGAAAAAGGATGTCATCGCGATTAATCAAAGGGTGTTTGACCGTGCGCAGTTCGGAATTAGTGTGGTGTGTAACGGTGGCGATCGTGAAGAACATTACATCCTTGCGGGTCGTGAAATGCATCGTTTACAAGCGAATAAACAACGACTGGGCCTGATGTCATCCGGCTACAGCTCGAAAAGTAATAACGACTTGCCTGCCGCGATAAGCATGCGTGCAATTTTGGCGGAACAGCAACTGCCTATGGAGAGCCTCTATTTTTGCGTGGGAGGGCCAATCAGCCAGGCGCAGTTTCTGCATCAGGGAATGAATGAGGATCGCATTCATATGCAGGGTCCAGTGGAATTACTCAAGGAAGACCTGTCCGCACAGCTGCCCAAATATATGATCCCTAATAAAGTAATCATCCTGGATAACCTCCCGCAAACGGCCAATGGCAAAATTGACCATCAGGCATTAAAAGCGCTGCCAGAATTAACTGATTCAGACAATGGGCAAGAGAGGGTACCGCTTAAATCCGCGACCGAAAAGAAAATTGCTGAAATATGGTGCGCGGTAATGAAATGGGAAACGGTATTTGCCACGGATGATTTCTTTACCGGTGGCGGCAACTCCTTGACTGCGGTTGCGCTGGTTAATCGCATCAATAAAACCTTTAATATTAAACTTCCGCTGCAGGTGATATTCCATACGCCTCATATCGCAGGTTTAGCGACTGCGGTAGAAAATTGTATTCAATCCGACGTTGAATATTCCCGTCTGATCAAACTGAATGGTTTTGCGGAAAAACCGATTTTCTGCTGGCCAGGTTTGGGAGGATATCCGTTAAATCTCAAATTACTGGCGCAGCATATTCCTGACCAACGCGCGTTCTATGGCATTCAGGCGCAAGGCATCAATGAAGGTGAAATACCACTGCCAACCATTCAGCAAATGGCACTGGAAGATATTCGCCAGATAAAAGCGATACAGCCAACCGGTCCTTACACACTTTGGGGATACTCTTTTGGCGCGCGCGTCGCTTTTGAAACCGCAGCGCAACTCGAAGCGCAAGGTGATGTTGTTGAGTCACTGTCTCTGTTAGCGCCGGGCGCGCCCATCACGCAAATGGAGCGAGAACAACGCTACGAGCATAAAGCCACTTTTGATAATCCGGTATTTCTGGCCATTCTGTTCTCGGTGTTTGCCCATCAGGTTGAGGGGCCGTTACTGGATCGCTGCTTGAGTAGTTGCAAAACTAAAGCAGAATTTATTGGCTTTATTTGCCAGCGCTTTCCGTTGTTACAACGTGAAATGGTTGAGCGCATTATTCACATCGTCGAAACCACTTATGCGTTTAGTTATCAGTTCAAGGAGTTGCAAAATCGCCAACTCAACGCGTCTATCACCATTGTAAAAGCACAAGGCGACCATTACTCGTTTTTAGAGCGTGCGCCAGCATTTAGTCGACAACCGCCAACCATTATTGAGTTATCGGTCGATCACTATGCGGTGCTTAAACAGCACGGCATCCATGAACTGATTCACACCTTATTTACTACTCAACCGTGTAAGGAACAGGCGCATGCGTAACAGCGAATTTAAACTCGAATTTCAACCCGAAGTGAAGCAAGCACTTGAATCAGGACATCCCGTTGTTGCGCTGGAATCCAATGTGATTACCCACGGGCTTAATTATCCTGATAATGTTGAAACGGCATTAAAGGTCGAGGCGGCTGTGCGGGTAAGCGGCGCGATTCCTGCCACTATTGGTATCGATAACGGAAAAATTTTGGTGGGTATGGATTACCAACAAATAGAACGATTCGCCACGCAAAAGAATATAGCCAAAGTCTCCAGTCGCGAGTTGCCGTTTATTCTGGCGACCGGTGCGATGGGAGCCACCAGCGTAGCGTCGTCGCTGGTGATTGCTGAATTAGCGGGCATTCCTTTCTTCTCCTCTGCCGGATTGGGCGGTGTTCATCGTGGTGCGGAAACATCAATGGATATTTCCGCCGATCTCATCCAGTTAACACGTTCAAAAGTGACGGTAATCTGTGCCGGCGTTAAAAACATCCTTGATGTGGGTCTCACGCTGGAGTATCTCGAAACCCATTGTGTACCGCTTGTCAGCTGGCAAACCGATGAGTTTCCGGCGTTCTATTGCCGTAACAGCGGCTTTAAAAGTCCAGTGCGCTTGGATTCAGCACCGCAACTTGCGCGTGCGATTGAAATCAACCGGGCGCTGCCAGGGGCCGCCGGAATGGTGATTGCTACCCCAACCCGTGAAGAGGATGCCATCAACAGTGAGGAGGTTCAGCAAGCCATTGACAACGCCATCTCCCAGGCGAAGCTGCATGGCATTAGCGGTAATGGTGTGACGAAATTCATCATGAAAGCCGTGGAAGAGATGACGGCGGGGCGATCAGCCGAAGCTAACAAAGCGGTGCTAATCAATACGGCACGCGTGGCTGGAGAGATTGCCATGGCGCATTACACTTATTGCCGTAATCACTGACTAGAAGGAGAACCCAAACGATGCCGCATCTCAATGTGAGCTTTCATCAAGGTCCAGAAGAGAGTCTCGATCTCGACGCGCTTTCTCAAGCACTGACTGAAATTATCACCGAAAAATTGGGTGTGAAAAGTCAGTATGTTTCGATGACGATTCAACCAGTCGCCAAACAACATTGGTCAGAACAGGTATTGGAAAAATATATTAACCAACCCGGCTATCAGGTGATTAAGCCGGTGAGCTATTAAGCTGATTTAGCGCTCGCGCGAGCCTGGCGTAGTGACTCATGCGTCAGGCCAATCCTCTTTCCCTTCCCGAAAAGGTTGTAAAATGTGTGGCCGATCATAGATATTGATGCGGCTATCCGCAGCGCGTGGAATTAAAGGGAAGGGAGCAAGGTGAAAACGTCGGGAACCAATCTGGAACATGCACGGGCGCACAATCGCCGCGTGATCATTGAAGCCATTCGCCTGCACGGTGAACTGACCCGCGCCGAGCTGGCTCGTCTCACCGCGCTGACGCCGCAAACCGTGTCGAATATCGTGGCAGAGCTGGAGCAGGCCGAACTGCTCACCAGCCGTGCGCCGCGCAAACAAGGACGCGGACAACCGGCAATTCCGGTAACGCTCAATCCCGCCAGCGCCTTCTCCATTGGTATCCATCTTGATCACCAAACACTGCTGATTGTGCTGGTGGATCTCACCGGTGAAATTCACTTCCGCCGCCTTATTCTGGTACAAAAGCCGCAGCCGGATGCCACGTTAGCGCGCATTGCCGAGGTCCTGAGCGAGATCAAAACGCAGCTGGGCGAGCGCTGGCAGAAAGTGCTGGGCATTGGCGTGGTGATGCCCGGTCCGTTTGGCGTTGAGGGCATCTCTTCGATGGGGCCAACAACGCTACACGGCTGGGAACAGGTGGACATCGAAGCCAAACTCGCTGCGATGAGCGGCGTGCCGGTAACGCTGGAAAACGATGCCACGGTGGC
>NZ_DAMBSA010000046.1:0-17565 GCF_032054795.1 Pantoea sp. CTOTU49201 | reverse complement strand
TAGGGTCGCCATTTATGGTGACCGAAAGACGCTTAACTGACGAGCATTACGCCATAAATGGCGCCGCTACGACGGGCGACCGACGGCATGACCGCGCAATTGTCACTTTTGCGCGTGTGGTTGTCAGCAATGCGCGAGCCGCGCCGCGTGCTGCTGGGCGAGACTGAATACCACATCACAAGGAGATCGTTATGCTCACGCAACCCGCTGCAAAATACCGCCCGTTTCCGGTCATCGACTTACCCGATCGTCAGTGGCCCTCGCGCCAGCTGACACAGGCACCGCGCTGGCTCTCTACCGACTTACGCGATGGCAATCAGGCGCTGGCAACGCCGATGGACAGCGCGCGCAAGCTGGAGTTCTGGCAACTTCTGCTGCGCTGTGGCTTCAAGGAGATTGAGGTGGCCTTTCCGGCGGCATCGCAGACCGATTTTGATTTTGTCCGTTTGCTGATTGAGCAGAACCTCATTCCAGACGATGTGGCGATTCAGGTGCTGACCCAGGCGCGCAGCGACCTGATCGATCGTACCTTTGAGGCGCTGCGTGGCGCACCGAACGCCATTATTCACCTCTACAACGCCACCGCGCCGCTGTTCCGCGAGCGCGTGTTCCGCCAGAGCAAAGGCGAAATTATTGAACTGGCCTGCGCCGGTGCGCGGCAAATTCGCGCCCGCTGCGAAACGCAACAGGACACCGCGTGGACCTTCGAGTATTCGCCTGAAACCTTCTGTTTTACCGAGCCGCAGTTTGCGCTGGAAATTTGCGAAGCGGTTGCGGCGATTTGGCAGCCGGGCCCGGCGCGTCCGATGATCATCAACCTGCCCGCCACCGTCGAAGTGAATACGCCGAACGTCTATGCCGATCAGATTGAGTATTTCTGTCGCCACTTCAGCCAGCGATCGCAGGTGTCGATCAGCGTGCATCCGCATAACGATCGCGGTACCGGCATCGCCTGCGCCGAGCTGGCGCTGCTGGCGGGTGCCGATCGAGTCGAAGGCTGTTTGTTCGGCAACGGCGAACGCACCGGCAACGTCGATATCGTCACGCTGGCGCTCAATCTCTACACCCAAGGCGTGGCGCCGCAACTCGATTTCAGCGATATCCAGCAGGTGCTGGAAGTGGTGACGCGCTGCAACCAGTTGCCGGTTCATCCGCGCCATCCGTATGCCGGTGAGCTGGTGTTTACCGCCTTCTCCGGTTCACATCAGGATGCGATTCGCAAAGGCTTTGCCGAACGCGCTGAGCGTCAAGAAACCCTGTGGCAGATGCCGTATCTGCCGCTCGATCCGCTGGATATCGGCTGCAGTTACGAAGCGGTGATCCGTGTTAACAGTCAATCCGGCAAAGGTGGCGCTGCGTGGCTGCTGGAGCAGAATCACGGCCTGCAACTGCCGCGCGGTTTACAGCAGGATTTCAGCCGTCTGGTGCAGCAGCAAACCGACCAGCACGGTCAGGAGATGACGCACCACGCGCTGTGGCAGCTGTTTTGTCAGCATTACGGCTTAACCCAGCCGGCGCGTCGTTTGCTGGAAGCGGAAAGTCACAGCGATGATAAAGGCGAAACGCGTTTCAAAGCGCGACTGCAACAGGGCGCGCAGCCGGTGACGCTTGAAGGCAAAGGTAACGGCTTGCTCTCTGCTGCCGTCACCGCGCTGCGTCAGCGCTATGATGTAAGCATCACCATTGAGGATTATCACGAACACACGCTGGGCAAACGCAGTGATAGTCGTTCGGTGACGTACATCAGCTGCATTAACGCACGCGGTGAACGCGCGTGGGGCGTGGGCATTGATAACGATGTGGCGCGCGCTTCATTGCAGGCGCTGCTCAACGCAGCGCACGCTTTTCTGCCGCAGCAAAGTAGTTCGCTGGCGTAACACCGAGCACGCGACGAAACATCGCACTGAAGGCGCTCGGGCTGTCGTAACCGAGATCAAGCGCCACCGTCAGCACGCTTTCGCCCTGCGCTAAGCGAGTTAACGCCACGCTCAATCGCGCGCGGCGCACCCAGTCGCTAAACTGCAAACCGGTTTCGCGGCTGAAATGGCGCGCCAGCGTGCGTTCCGCCACGCAGAGTTGCGTAGCCGCGCGGGCCAGCGTCCAGTTTTCGCCGGGTGCTTGCTGAATCTGCTGACACAAACTCAGCAGCCGCTCGCTCTCCGGCAGCGGCAGGCCAAACGGCAGCACATCCATCACGCGGATCTCATCGAGGATCAACTCGTAAATCCGCTCGGCGCGGCTGCCGGAAACGTACTGATCCGGCAGCGCCAGCGCGCTGACAATCAACTCGCGTAACAGCGGCGAAATCTGCACCACCTGACAACTGGCGGGCAGATCGGCGCGCGCCAGCGGATCAACAAACAGCGTACGCGCGGCTACAACGCCAACGATGTGCAGCGCGTGACGCGTTCCCGCCGGCAGCCAGACGCCGCGACTCGGCGGAACAATCCAGCTGCCGTGCTGCGTTTCAACTTTCACCACGCCGCTCAGCGTGTGGATCAGCTGCGCGCAATCGTGGTGATGCCACGGCTCCGCGTCACCATGCGCATAATCATGCGCATAAGGCACCAGCGGGCGATGGGCGAAGTCGAAGTTGAGCCGCGCACTCATGTTAGCGTTTCAGATATTGATAAACCGCCGCCAGATCCTGCTCGCCGTAACCGGCGTCCACCGCTTGCTGCCAGACATCCACGATGTTTTCCAGCGCTGGCAGTTTGCTGTCGCCTGCCGCATCCAGCGCCAGTTTGGCGTCTTTCAACGCCCACACCAGATGCATCTGCGGCGTGAAATCGCCGCTGGCGATCATGCCGAGTTTCATTTTGGCGTAAGGTGCCGCCAGCGGACCGCCATCCAGCACTTTCCAAAGATCGTCGGTGCTGAAACCAAACTCTTCTGCCAGACGGGTACTTTCTGCCAGGCTTTGCATCAGGCCAATCAACCAGCTATTCACCACCAGCTTCATGCGTGAGCTAGCGCCCGCCTCGCCCAGCCACTGCGTGCCTTTACCGATTGCCGCAAACACCTGCTCGGCGGCCTGCGCTTTGCTCTGATCGCCGCTGGCCATTACCAGAATTTGTGCATTTTCTGCCGGCGCTTTGGTGCCGGAAACCGGTGCATCGATAAACACCACGTCCGGACGCGCGCTTTTAAATTCAGCAATCAATTGATCGGTGGCTTCCACGCCGATGGTGCCCATCTGACAAATGGTCGCGCCCTGTTTAAGCGCGGAGCTGGCATCGTTCAGCGTCTGACGCGTGGTACCGCCGTCGGACAGCATGGCGATCACCACATCCGCACCTTCTACCGCTTGCGCGGCGCTATCGGCCAGCGAGATGCCAGCATCGAGCAGATCTTCGCCTTTGGCGCGTGTACGATTCCAGCCGCGTACCGTGAAGCCTTTTTTCAACAGGTTAGCGGCAAACGCATGGCCCATCGCGCCCAATCCCAGTACCGCAACCACAGATTGTTGACTCATCATTCCCTCTCTTTTGTGCTTTCAGACAAAACCGCCAGACTGACAGAATTTCCCTGACGCAGCCAGGCCAGAGATGCGATGAAAAAACATTTTCAACACCGCAATTATTAATAATCCGTCATACTATTAACGCTTTTCAAACAAATGATAAAACGATTAACATACGCGCCATTAATGTTCCATTCGGTACATTCCACGCCCTTTTTACGGTCTTTCATAATGAAAATAGCTTTACTGCGACAGGCTTCGTTGCTGATGCTGCCTGCGATGTTGCCGGTCTCAGCGCTGGCAGCGAACACTGCCAATAACACCATGGTGGTGAGCGCTGCGCCGTCCGCATCCGGACTTTCTGAACTTGATACGCCAGCCGCAGTCAGCGTGGTTTCCGGCGAAGATATGCGCCATGCGGCACCGCGCGTAAATTTGTCAGAAAACCTCAGCAGCGTGCCGGGTTTGCAGATACAAAACCGTCAAAACTATGCCCAGGATTTGCAGATTTCGGTGCGCGGTTTTGGTTCGCGTTCCACCTTCGGCCTGCGCGGCATTCGTATGTACGTTGACGGCATTCCAGCGACCATGCCCGACGGCCAGGGACAAACCTCTAACATCGATATTGGCTCAATCGATCACATCGACGTGCTGCGCGGCCCGTTCTCGGCGCTATATGGCAACTCGTCGGGCGGCGTGATTAACGTTGAAACCGAAACCGGTCAGCAACCCACCACGCTCGAAGCCAGCAGCTGGTACGGCAGTTACGGTAGCTGGCGCAACAGCGTTAAAGCCAGCGGCGCGACCGGTGACGGTACGCAAACCGGCGACGTTAATTACACGGTTTCCGCCTCACGCTTTACCACGCACGGCTTCCGCGATCACAGCTCGGCGCAGAAGAACCTCGGCAACGCCAAACTCGGCGTGCGCATTGATGATGTCAGCACCCTGACGCTGCTGTTCAACAGCGTGCACGTTGATGCGCAGGATCCGGGCGGTTTGACCACCGAACAGTGGAAAGATAATCCGCGCCAGGTCGCCAGCAACGTGACTTTGTACGACGCGCGTAAAACCGTCGATCAAACCCAGGCGGGCCTGCACTATCAGCGCCAGATGAGTGAAAACGACGACTTGAGCGTGATGATGTACGCCGGTGAACGTGAAACCACGCAGTATCAATCGATTCCTAAAGCCACCCAGTTGCGCCCAGGTTATCCCGGCGGCGTGATCTCTTTGTCTCGTCATTATCAGGGCATCGATACCCGCTGGACGCACCGCGACGCGCTGTTCACCATTCCGGTGACCTTCACCGGCGGCCTCGATTATGAAACCATGACCGAGAAGCGCAAAGGTTATCAGAACTTTAGCGGCGACGAATTGGGCGTACAGGGCGAGATGCGTCGTAACGAACGCAACCTGATGTGGAACCTCGATCCTTATCTGCAAACCGCGTGGCAGCTGACTGATAAACTGTCGCTGGATGCCGGTGTGCGCTTCAGTACGGTGAATTTCGACTCCAATGACTATTACGTCACCTCAACCGATCCGGATGATAGCGGCAATCGTCGCTACCATCGCTGGCTGCCTGCCGCTGCGCTGAATTACGCCATTGATAACAGCTGGAACGCCTACGTTTCTGCTGGTCGCGGCTTCGAAACGCCGACGCTGAATGAGTTGTCTTATCGCGCCGCCGATCAGGCCGGGCTGAATCTCAACCTGCAACCTGCCACCAGCGAAACGGTTGAACTGGGCAGTAAAAAACGCATCGGCAATGGCCTGTTAACCGCGGCGATATTCCAGACCGATACCAAAAACGAGATCGTTTCCGACAGCAGCTTTGAAGGCCGCACCAGCTACAAAAACGCCGGTGAAACCCGCCGCCGTGGATTGGAACTCGGCCTCGACCAGCAGTTTGGCGAGAGCTGGCGCTTCAAAGCCGCATGGACCTTGCTGGATGCCCGCTATCGCTCCAACGCCTGCGGCACCGAAAGCTGCGACGGCAACCGCATTCCCGGCATTGCCCGCAACATGGCCTACGCCGGGCTGGCTTACGCGCCCGATCAAGGCTGGTATGCGGGAACCGATGTGCGCTACCTAAGCGATATCGCGGCGGATGATGAGAACGATGTGAAAGCGCCGTCTTACACCGTGGTCGGCGTAAACAGCGGTTATAAGTGGCTGGTGCAGAACTGGACGCTGGATCTGTTTGGCCGCGTCGATAACCTGTTTGACCGCAACTACATCGGTTCGGTGATCGTCAATGAAAGCAACGGCCGCTATTACGAACCGGCACCGGGCCGCAATTACAGCGTGGGTCTGACGGTGAGTTATGCGTTTCAGTAAATAATCTTGAATGCCGGTGCGCATAAATGCGCACCCTACGAAAGCCTCGCCAATTACCGTAGGGTCGCCATTAATGGCGACCGATTCACCCTCAGCTAAAAAGCAGCATGCAAGACCTGTCTGAATTGCAGGGCCTTTACTGTTTTTACTTAGGGAAGACGCTGCTAATTCGCTATTTTTATTTTCTTTTTCAATGTGAGAAAGAACATGACTAAAAAGAAAATCTCAGCGAAACGTCCAGTACCTAATCATAAAGTGAAAGCAGTAAAGCGCTCCTTCACTCTGATACATCATCGAATTTCAGATACTTATACATCTGAAATCGACTTTGAACCTGTCAGGCTGAACATCATCTCTCGCCCCGTCGAATGGTAGTTATCTTTTACTTCAACAACGCCAGCACATCATCGGTTGTGCCGGTTTCGCCCAGGCGCGGGAAGATGCGCTCGATGCTGTTTTTGTGCGTTTCGGCATTCAGGCAGGTCATGGCGTCGGTTGCCAACGTGACGTTGTAACCCAGTTCATACGCCTGGCGCGCCGTGGATTCCACACCGATGCTGGTGGCGATACCGCAAATAACCACTTGCGTGATGCCGCGCTGCTGCAGCTGCTCATGCAGATCGGTGTTGTGGAATGCGCCCCAGGTTTTTTTGGTGATGCCGATATCACCGCGCTGCTGCGCCAGATCCGGCACCAACGTGGCCCAATCGGCGGGCAGATCGCCACCGTGTTTCGGCTGCTCATTACGGCCAGGTGCGCCGCCCGCAACGTTCACCAGCACCACCGGGCGCTTTTGCCCACGGAAAGCATCGGCCAGACGCGCTGAGCGCTCAATCACTTCATGCGCCTCTAACGGGGCGACAGGCAGCGCAACGATGCCGTTCTGCAGGTCAATCACAATCAGCGCGGTGTTGTCGTCAAGGGTAGTTAAAGCCATGTTGAGTCCTCTCAGGATTATTGGTCAGCAAGTCGTTGCAGTAAGGGAATCGCGGCCAGCAGCGTTTGTTGTTCCTGCGCATTCAACTGCGTCGCGATGCTGTTGAGCAGCCAGTCATCACGTTGTGCGCGGTTGGCGGCGATCAGTTTCAGACAAGCATCGGTGGGTTGATAGCGGGTTTTGCGGCCATCCAGCGGATCGGCGGTGCCCTGCACCAAACCCAGCGTCTGCAAGCTGGCCACGGTAGCGCCCATCGACTGCGTGCGCACACCTTCCAGCGTAGCCAATTCCGTTACCGTCATAGCACCATCGCGCACCAGATAACCGAGTACCGATACCTGCGGCCAGGTGAGATCGCCCGGCGGCGCCGATTCACGCAGGCGACGCGCCAGTTTGCCATTGATGCTGCGCAGTAGCGCCGCCGCGCTGTTAAGGTCGCTCATGGCACCTTCTCCTTACTGATGAGCCGCGAGTATATAAATACGAAGGCAAACTGGGTAGTTTACCTTCGTATCAATTTGTAATTGTGCTGTGTTGTGAGTTGGTCGCCATGAATGGCGACCCTACGGGCGCTGCAGATAATGGATCAAACTGTGGAAACGTAGCGGCGTGCTGAGGGGATTGCGATAGCTGTGCGGCGTATCGGCGGCAAACTGGCTGGCTTCGCCCGCAAGCAAGCGGCGCCATGTGCCTGCCACACCCAACAGCAGTTCGCCCTCCAGCACCACCACCTGCTCAATCACTCCACTTTCATGCGCCGATGAATCGCTCTGCGCGCCACCCGCTAACGTCACTTCCAGCAGATCAAAACGCAGTTTGGCATCGTACGGCAGCAGCGGCTTAACCTGCATCTGCGCGTTGGGCTGGCTGAAGGTCGCCACGCTGCCCGGCGCTTGATCGCTGCCCTGCACAAAGAAGGAAAACGGCACGTTAAAGCCGGTGGCGATTTTCCACAGCGTCGCTACCGTGGGGCTCGATTCGCCGCGCTCGATCTGGCCGAGCATCGCTTTGCTCACGCCGGTGCGATCCGCTGCCAGCGTCAGGCTCCAGCCGTTGGCCTGACGCAGCTGTTTCAGCGCCAGACTCAAATGTTGATGCAAATTTTCCATGTGTTCTCCCGAAAAGCTCGCGCGCAGTGTAACACTTGTGCGCTATAACGCTCCATGCCACTATGTGCGCTATAACGCACAACCGGATGTGACCTGATGACGACCGCCACCACGCGCAGTGCTTTCTCTTTCCCGATGCTGATTTCTGGATTTATCGCCGTGCTGGTGGGCTACAGCAGCACGGCGGCGCTGATTTTTCAGGCGGCGCAGGCGGCGGGCGCGTCGCCGGAGCAGATTGGCGGCTGGCTATCGATGCTCGGTGTCGGCATGGGATTGGCCTCATTCGGCTTATCGCTGTGGACGCGCATGCCAATCCTCGCCGCCTGGTCAACGCCTGGCGCGGCACTGCTCGCCACCAGCGTGCAGGGTTTGTCGCTGAATGAAGTGGTGGGCGTGTTTGTCGCCACCAACCTGCTGATTGTGTTGTGCGGGGTCACTGGCCTGTTCGCTCGTTTGATGAATCACATTCCGCAGTCGCTGGCGGCAGCGATGCTGGCCGGGATTCTGCTGAAGTTTGGCATCGGCACCTTTAGCGGTTTGCAGAGTAATTTCGCGCTGTGCGGCAGCATGTGTCTGGTGTGGCTGTTGAGCCGTCGCTGGCTGCCGCGCTACGCGATTATTCTGGCGTTGATCGCCGGCGTGCTGGTGGCGCTCGGCCAGCAATCGATCCACTTTCCGCCGCATGCGCTGGCGATCAGTCGTCCCGAATTCATCATGCCGCAGTTTACTCTGTCGGCGCTGATTGGCGTGGGTTTGCCCTATTTCCTCGTCACCATGGCGTCGCAAAACGCGCCGGGCATCGCCACCTTGCAGGCACACGGTTATCAGCCGCCGGTATCTGCGCTAACCGGCTGGACCGGATTTATCGCCTTAGTGCTGTCGCCGTTTGGCGGATTTTCGGTGTGTATCGCCGCGATTACCGCCGCCATCTGTATGGGCGACGATGTCGATCCGAATCCGGCGCGCCGCTGGATGGCCTCGGCATTGGCGGGCGTGTTCTATCTGCTGACCGGCTTTACCGGCGGATTGATCGCCATCATGCTGAGCGCCTTGCCGCCGGTATTGATCGCCACGCTGGCCGGTTTGGCGCTGCTGGCTACGTTGTCCGGCAGTTTGCAGCGCGCCTTAGCCGAGCCGGATCAGCGCGATAGCGCCATCGTGGCATTCCTGATCACCGCCAGCGGCATTTCGCTGTTGGGCATCGGCTCCGCCTTTTGGGGCTTGCTCGGCGGCATGCTGACCTATTTGATTCTTTCCCCACGACGCCGCGCTTAAAATTTCAACAACTTAACCTCGCACCCGGGAAAAACGCCCTGTTTTTCCCCCTTTATCAGCCGTTTGATTTCGCAGCATTTGGCTTAAGATCACTATCATCGCCAAAAACACACACTGTTCTGCCTCAGACAACCACCGATAAGGGCCCAACGAGTGGCAAAAACTTTTCTGCGCAGCGGCAATCTGGACACGGTACTGGCACTGGGTGAAAACGGCCAGCCGGTCTGGACGTCCGCGCTGCAAATCCGTGAAACCCTGCGCCTGCGCCGCCAAACCACGCTGGCCAATTGCCTCGCGATTCCGCAGGTCAACGAGCGCGGTGACCGCCTCGATTGGTACGCCCCGTTCAATGGCAAAGTAAAATCCTGGCTGGGTGCCAGCGATCACGAGCGCCGTCAGGCGCTGGAACTGCTGACGCTGAACCAGCAAGATTTACAGGCGCTGAGCCTGCGCGCGCGCGACGCGGAGAATCCGGCGATGCGCTTGTTTGGCGCGTTGCTGAGCAAAACCCTGCAGTTCCCGGATCAGCAGTACGTTTATCTGGTGGATGGCAAACCGGTGATCACCTTTTGGGGCTTTGTTGATCCGCAGGCGCGTTCGCGTGATGACGCGCTGGCTTGCCTGCGTGATTCGCTGGAAGATGAACTGCCGCCGCTGCTGCCGGAACCGCCAGCACCCGCTCCGCTGGTGGTCGCGCCAGTAATTGCGCCGTTGATCGACGTGCCACCTGCTGCTGCCGAACCGCTGATCGAGCCGGAACCTGAAGTCGAAGAACCAGAAGCCGAAGTCATTCCTGAGCCTGCGCCTCAACCGGCACCTGTCGCGCCACCACGTCGCGCCTTTGCCGTGCGTCCGCTGATGCTGCTGTTGCCGGTTGCGGCAGTGGTCGCTGCGGGCGTCGCCTTCTGGCTGCACAGCGCACCGCAACCGGCTGCGATTAGCGTTGCCGATATCCCTGTGCCGGTGAGTAAGCCGCCAGCCGTGATGGTTAATGCGGAAAAACTCGCCGCCACGCTGCCACAAACCGCCGCCACCGTCATTGCCGCCCCAGCGCCGGTTACTGCGCCTGTCGCCCCGCCTGAGGTGGTCGCTGAACACACCGAACCAGCCAAAGCGGATGATTTGGTGATGACCACCGAAGATGCGCGCATTGGCTCGGTGAAATTTATCAATGGCACCTGGCGTGTGACGTTACGTCAAACCAATCTACCGACCGGCAAACCGCCAAGCCTGCGCTATCAGATCCGCAACGGCAAAGGCACCGCCACTATTACCCAGGGCGACAACATCCGCTGCAAAGCCGATGTCACCGCCGCGATGACCAGCGCCGGCAGCATGGAAGTGCGCAGCCGCTATACTGCGACCTGCAGCGACAAATCGCGTTACCGCATGCCGGAACTGGTGTGTAAAGCCGGTGATGGCATCGCCAGCTGTACTGCGCAATACGGCGCAGATCAGGTCTTCCCGTTGACGATTAAGCGTGAGAGTAAGTAAACATGTTGGCTCCCCTCATCGATGACAAACAGAAAATCACGCTGATTGAAGATAGCGGTGTGCAGTTTCTTGATTTCGGTTTGCGTTTGCCTGCGTTGCAGGCCCGCCGCCAGTTCGTGCGTCAAACCGCCAACGGCCCGCTGCTGCGCCTCAACGTCGACGGCAACAGCGGCAAGTTCCTGCTCTATCCGGAAGATGGCGGCGCGGCGGAAGTGGTGCGTCCGGAAACGGATATCGCGCTGGCCGATTCGCTGAAGCTGCTGGCTCATCAATGGCTGCCGCTGCCGGTGCTGCGCTGCACCAGCGGACGTCGTTTTATCGGCGGCCCGGATAACTGGGCGCGTCTGCATCTGGCGCCGCTGGCGCAACCCGATGCGGCAGGCAACACCCATCGCATCACCCTCGCCTTTGATACGCGTATTGTGTCAGAGCAAGATGGCGGCGAGCAGCACGGTTTAAGCAAAGCCGATGCACAGAACGGCGTCAGTTTCGCCCTTGCCTGGCACAACTACGAGCTGGGCGAATTCCTCGACCATACGTGGGTCGATGGCTGGCTGCGTGAAACCTTTAGCCAGCAGGTGCATGCGCTGGAGTCGCGTCGCGAGCAGGAGCTGAATCAGGCGCTGCGTGAGTTCGAATATCAGGCGCACTATCTTAACCTGCTGGAACTGCTGGGCGAACAGCTCGATCTGGCGGAAATCTATATTCAGGCGACGTCGCTGCAAACACCGGCGGTTAACGTCGATATCATTCTCGACGTCGGCAACTCGCACACCTGCGGCATTCTGGTGGAAGATCACGCCGAAGAGAGCAGCGGCCTGCGTCAAACCTACGAGCTGCAGCTGCGCGACCTCTCCGAGCCGCATCAGGTTTACAACGAGCTGTTCGACAGCCGTCTGGAGTTTGCGGAAACCCGTTTCGGCAAGGCTAACTTCTCGCTGGAGAGCGGCCGTGAAAATGCCTTTATGTGGCCGTCGCTGACGCGCGTAGGCCGTGAAGCCAGCCGTCTGGCGCTGCTGCGTGCTGGCACCGAAGGCAGCACCGGTTTGTCCAGTCCGCGCCGCTATTTGTGGGATGAAGCGCGCTATCAGCCAGGCTGGCGCTTCAACGCCAACAGCAGCAGTGATGAGCCGCAGGCCACCGCGCTGCCGTTCACTTTACTGATCAATGACGAAGGCCAGCCGCTGCACGCGCTGGCGGAAGACGATCGTCTGCCGGTGTTCTCCGCCAGCTACAGCCGCAGTTCGCTGATGACCTTTATGCTGTGCGAACTGCTGGCGCAGGCGATGATGCAGATGAACAGCGTGGCGCAGCGCCAGCGTATGCCGCAAAGCCAGGCGCCGCGTCAGCTGCGTCATGTGATTCTGACGCTGCCGTCGGCGATGCCAAAGCCGGAGCGTGAGATTTTCCGTCGTCGCATGCAGGAAGCCATCGCGCTGGTGTGGAAAGCCGAAGGCTGGCATCCGGCTGAAGAGGAATTTACTGCCGCCAGCCAGGCAAACAGCCTGCGTCCGGTGCCGGATGTGCAGATGGAGTGGGATGAAGCCACCTGCGGTCAAATGGTGTGGCTGTTCAACGAAACTCAGGTCAACTTTGCCGGTCGCGCAGAAGATTTCTTCAGCAGCATGGCGCGCCCGGATCGTCCGCGTGAAGTCGATGAGCTGCCGGGTAAAAGCCTGCGCATCGCCTCGATTGATATCGGCGGCGGCACCACCGATTTAGCCATTACCCAATATCGCCTCGATGACGGCCAGGGCAACAACGTCAAAATCACCCCGCGCTTACTGTTCCGCGAAGGCTTCAAAGTCGCCGGTGACGATATTCTGCTGGACGTGATTCAGCTGTGGATTCTGCCAGCGTTGCAGCAGAGCTTGCAGAAAGCCGGTTTGCAGCTTGCCGAACCGCTGATGAACAAGCTGTTTGGTCACGACAGCCGCATGGACGGTCAAGCCACGCTGCGTCAGCAAGTGACGCTGCAGCTGTTCATTCCGCTGGCGCAGGCGGTGCTGGAGCAGTACGAAAACTGGGATCCGCTCGATAGCCACAGCGAAATCAATGCGCTGTTCGGCGAGCTGGTGCCACAAAAACCGGCCAGCAGCGTGCTGGCATTTGTGAACGGTGAAATTCAGCGCACGCTCGGCGGCGATAGTCGTTTCGATCTGCTTGAAGTGCCGCTGGTGGTCAGCATGGCGCAGCTGCACGGCGAATTCCTGCAACATCGCATGGCGATTATTCCGGCGCTGCGCGCGATGTGCGAAGTGGTGTCGTTGTATCAGTGCGATGTGCTGCTGCTTACCGGTCGTCCGTCACGCTTCCCCGGCATTCAGGCGCTGGTGCGCCATCTGCAACCCTTGCCGGGCAGCCGTATTTTGTCGCTGGAAGGCTATCACACCAGCGACTGGTATCCATTCAACAAGCAAGGCCGTATTGATAACCCGAAATCCACCGCCGCGGTGGGCGCAATGCTGTGCCTGCTGGCGCTCGACCTGCGCCTCAGCAGCTTCTGGTTCCGCGCCGGTGATTTCGAACCTTACTCCACCATTCGCTATCTCGGCGTGCTGGATGAAACCTCCGCGCTCAGCGACGACAATCTGTGCTATAGCGAGATCGACCTCGACAGCAGCAGTTTCGCGCTGGATCGTAAAAGCAGCTTCCGCATTCGCGGCAACGTTTGCCTTGGTTTCCGCCAGTTGGAGAACGATCGCTGGCCGGCATCGCCGCTGTATAGCCTGAGCATTGTCGACCCGACGCTGGCGCGTCAGGTTGCCGGTGAAAGCGTACTGCGCATCAAGCTGGCGGTGCAGCCGGGCCCGGATAATCTCGGCCCGGAGCGTTTGGTGCTGAGCGATGCGCGTATGGATGACGGCACGCGTGTGCCGCTGGAGCAACTGAGTCTGAAACTGAACACGCTTTCTGCCACCGGCAACGCGAATGCGCAATATTGGATCGACAGCGGGAGCGTCTGCAAACGATGAGAACTGCCAAAAAAGCCTCGCCGGTTACGCCCGCGAAACGTCTGAGCCTGATGCAGGAAACGCTGGATGGCGCGCTGAACTGGGTGGAAACCCATCAGGCGCACGCGCCGCGTCTGGCGATGGAAGCTGAAACGCTGACGCTGCAGCTGCGCCGTGCGCGCGTGGAGAGCCATGCATTGGCGCGCCAGCTGGCGCGTCCGGTGACGCTGGCGCTGTTTGGCCAGTCGCAGGCGGGCAAAGCCTGGCTGCTGAGTGAGATGGTCGGCGATGCGCAAGGCCAGTTGATCGCGCGTCTTGGCGATAAAACCCTGAATTATTTTCAGAACATCAATCCCGGCAATCTCGATTTCGCCATCGCCACCCGCTTCAGCCACCAGCGCGAAACCCAATCCAACGCCTGGCCGCTGGAGATGACGCTGCTGAGCGAAGTGGAACTGATTCGTTTGATGCTGGCCTGCGCCAAAACCGAGCTTCAGCCCGACACGGCTCAGATTGATGCCGCCTTGCAGCGTTTGCAGCGTCATCGCCAGGATGAACCGCAGCCGGGCCTCGACAGCGATGCGCTGATCACGCTGTGGGCGTGGAGCCGTCGGCACCATCGTCATGCCGAGATTCTCGATCGCCACTTCTGGCCACAGGCGATTGCGCTGGCGCCGTGGCTCAACGTCGACGATCGCGTGCAGCTGTTTGCCCTGCTGTGGCCAGGCCAAAATGCGCTGAACGAAAGCCTGCGCAGCCTGATGCACTTGCGTCACCAGCTGCGCCACGCGCCGCGCGTGTTAGCGCCACTCAACGTGCTGGTGGACGATGCTGCGCTGCCAGCAGAAAAACTGATTGGCAACGATGCCGACTGGCAGGAGATGATCGAAGTGTGTCCGATCGTCGCCAATCGTGTGGGGAAAGCGCAGCATGTGCCGCTGGGATTGCTGTCGCTGCTGACGCTGGAGATCACCTTGCCGCTCAGCTCCACGCCGCGTCAGGCGCTGTACGATGATGCGGATATGCTCGAGCTGCCCGCGCCGGGCACGCCGGCCGATCGCGCCCAACAGGATGAACTGGCGCAGCTGCGCAAACGCGATCCGCTGCGCGCCACGCTGCTGGAACAGAAACGTGCGCTGCTGCCGGGCCTGTACGCCGCGCGTCAGGGCATTGATTTGATGCTGATCTGTACCGCCGCCAGTCAGCGTCAGGATACCGATGTCGCCGCCAGCGCGCTGCGCGAGTGGCACATGCATCAAACCATCGCCGCCAGCGGTGAAAAGCCGCGTCTGATTTGGGCGATCACGCCGCATGACGCGCGCTATCAGCAACAACAGATTAACGTTGATGAAGCAGTGCAACGGCAGATTGGTCAGCCTGGACAGAGTTGGGGATCGATGCTGGCGCTGGATCGCGCAGGCGTCGATCGTATGGGCAGCTGGTTGCAGGATGAGATGCAGCCGGAAGCGCGCCGCGATCGTCTGGCATTACAGCTCGGCGCGCTGCAGCAGAAGCTGGTGGAACGTTTGCAGCCGTGGACCGAATCCAGCGCCACGCCAGAACAGGCGGCACGCAAGCAGGCGATCTCCGATACGCTGCTGAAATGTTTGCAACATCGCACCGGTTTGCACGGCGAACTGCTGGAGCGTTTGCAGCCGTCGCGTGAAGCGGTGCGTCAGCTGTGGCTCAGCCAGAGCAGCAGCACTGCTATTCAACATAGCGCCAAAACCGCAGCCGCTGAGCAGAGCTATTTTGGCATCGGCTTTGAGTTTGATCTGTTTAAAGATGAACCGGTGGCCGCCGCTGAGCCGCGCAGCTCGGGCGGTCAGCGCGATCAGCAATTCCCGCAGCAGGTGTTTGCGCTGTGGCTGGAGCATTTGCGTCAACTGCCGGAGAGCCGCAGCCTGCTGGCGCTGCTCAACGTCGATAAGCCGACGCTGGAGATGCTGGTGGAAGAGTTGATTACCGCCAGCTTCCGTCTCAAAGTGCTGAGCAAACTGCAAAGCGCACTGAATGAGCCGGATGCGCAGGCCAGCGCCCACGAAGCGCGTACCGATCGCCAGGTTTCTCGTGCCATGACGGTGCTGGGTGATTTTGTCGCGTGGCTGGGCTTTTTACAGCGCCCGGAGAGCGAGCGTCCTGAAAGCCGCGTCAATCGCGGTCAGACGATTTTTGCCCGTCCGCCTGCGCCGAGCGTCAGCTTCTCGCCGGGACAGCGCTTAACGCGTCTGTCGGCCGCACCCGCCAATCATACCGCTTACTACATCTATGACTGGCTGGTGGGGTTGAATTCGGTGATCGTTGAGAACAACGGCTATACCGGCGGCGGCGATTTGCCCGCAAATGCCCGCCAGATGCTGGCGATTTTGCTATTACCGCTGCACGCGTAATTTACTCGCCACGCACCAGGCGCAGCTCGCCGTCTAACTGCTGCTGCGCCTCTTCCAGTAACGCCAGCACCGGCGCGAATTCGGCACTCCCGCTGGCGTCATCGGCATGCGCTAAATAGAAGGTCGCCGGCAGCGCCATGCCGCCGGTCAGCCAATCCCACAGCGCATCAAGATTGTTACCGAAATCCACTGGGCAGGCACTTTGCTGCACCAGCGCGCGGTAAAACGCCTGGCGATCCGCTAAATCTTCAAAGTCAAAATGGAGCGTCAACATGGTTAAGGCACCTGTTTGAAGCTGCGATAGTGATCGGTGGTGAGGAAAATCAGCCCATCGGAAGAGTAAAGCAGACGATCGGCATCGCGGTGGCCGCAATCGTAATTCACGTCCGCTTCATACCACTGCCTGCCCGCCTGCATCGGCAGCCTTCTTTCGCGGTTGCTAAAGCGATCGCCACCAATCGCGCGGCCCGGCAACACTTCACACAAGTTGCCCTTGCTGGGATTCCAGCCCTGACGACGCGCTTCATTTTTGGTGAGATAGAGATCGGGTAATTTGTGATGCTGTTGCACCCAACGCGCCACGGTATTGGCATCGGTGAGTTGTGAAATATCGGGATGGCTGGCGGACCATTTATCGGACAAACGCGGTTTTAGCCCGAGCCACAGCGCGGCGAGGACCAGAATTAAGGCAATCCAGAGTTTTTTTGACATGGTGGCATCCTGAAAAACAGGACGACGATAATAACAGATTTAGGGCAGGGAAAAACGCGGGCCAGCAAAGCTGGCCCTGGCGGGGTTTACTGCATCGCGCTGGCGGATGGCGCGGCGTGACGACGCCATGCTCCCGGTGCTACGCCATACTGGCGTTTGAAGCTGCGGTTAAACGACTGCTGCGAGTCGAAACCGAGTGAAATCGCCACGTTAAGAATCGGTTCATTGCTGGTGGTCAAGCGATCCGCTGACTTCTTCAGCTTCTTCTCACGAATGTATTCGCCCAGAGGCAAACCCGTGTGCTCTTTGAACATACGTTGCAGGTGCCATTTCGAATAACCGGCGCGCCCCGCTACGGTATCCAGATCCAGACGCGTTTCAATATTGTTGTCAATCCAGTCAATCAAATCGTGAATAAATGCGGTGGTCATCATCTCGTTTTCTCCGGTCGCCGTTGCGAACAGTATCAGTATCAGTTGCAATTACACTTTAAGGTTGAACGACTATGCCATTTAATGCAAGTTTTATTATTGCATTAAATGCCGCACTGCGCGTAGGGGCTTTGATCCTTCTGCAACGCAATGATCAAAACCGCACATAAAGTGTATCAGATATTCTTGCAGATGCAGTTTGAGCAAGCCTACACTCGTGGCGTTTTAATGCAATCATAAAAGTTGCAGATTTTTCGTACGTCTCCTTTCTTTTTCACCAATGCGGAATAACAACAATGCATCTGCAAACATATAGGATTCAATGGGCGGTAAGCCTGTCAGGAGTGATGTTGCTGGGAAGCCTGCTGGCCGGTTGCGATCGCGGGGTAGCGCAAAATGCCCCGCCGCCGCCGCCCGAAGTAAGTGTCGCGCAGGTGGTAGAGCAGAAAGTCAGCCAA
>NZ_DAMBSA010000045.1:0-17673 GCF_032054795.1 Pantoea sp. CTOTU49201 | reverse complement strand
GTAAGGATCCGTCAAAGGTCGACCGTTCTGCCGCTTACGCTGCACGTTATGTAGCGAAAAACATCGTCGCGGCTGGCCTGGCTGACCGTTGCGAAATCCAGGTTTCTTACGCCATCGGCGTGGCTGAGCCAACTTCCATCATGGTTGAAACCTTCGGTACTGAGAAAGTTTCTACCGAGCAGCTGACGCTGCTGGTACGCGAGTTCTTCGACCTGCGTCCATACGGCCTGATTCAGATGATGGATCTGCTGAAACCGATCTATAAAGAGACCGCTGCATACGGTCACTTTGGTCGTGAGCACTTCCCGTGGGAGCAGACTGACAAAGCGGCGCAGCTGCGCGAAGCGGCGGGTTTGAAGTAAGCCCAGAAGCGACATCGTTATCAAGCCCGCCACTGGCGGGCTTTTTTGTGCCCGTAGGGTCGTCATTTATGACGACCTGGTCCCCAACCACTCCAACAACTCCAAACCTCGATTTGTCACTTCTTCCAGGCTGTCTACACTTCTTTCACCTCGCTTACAACTTGGTGATAACGATTACATTTTGAAATCCTTTAACAATCGGCAATTTAGAGATTTTTCAGCGTAGTTATTACGGTGAAAATGCGTTATTTTCAGCGTCCTCTGATTGCCGGTATTTAGTGCGATGTCAGAAACTTAAAGGGTGCTATACCTTACTGGTTACGTAACTATTTCGGGCGGAAAATGCTGGATTGCAGGGTTTCAGCGTGTGTAACCGATTACACTGATGTGATCTTACTCACTTTTTTCCGCCGACAGGTTTCATAACATTGATAACAACAACGATGGATAAACTTTGGAGGCTTCATGCCTGGTAATACTCATAAGAGCAGAACTTCAAATAAGGTCATGACCTTGTTTGTCTGCTTTTTAGCGGCGCTGGCCGGCTTGCTGTTTGGATTGGATATCGGTGTTATCGCCGGTGCTCTGCCTTTCATCGCGAAAGACTTTAACGTCACCGCTCATCAGCAAGAGTGGATCGTCAGCTCAATGATGTTTGGTGCTGCTGTTGGTGCTGTGGGTAGCGGCTGGATGTCATCGCGTCTCGGTCGTAAAAAGAGCCTGATGGCCGGTGCGATTCTGTTCGTTATCGGTTCGCTGTGGTCTGCAGGCGCGACCAGCCCGGAAATGCTGATCGCCGCACGTGTGGTGCTCGGCCTGGCCGTCGGCGTCGCCTCTTACACCGCGCCGCTGTATCTCTCTGAAATCGCACCAGAGAAAATTCGCGGCAGCATGATTTCGCTGTACCAGCTGATGATCACCATCGGTATTCTGGCGGCGTATCTCTCCGATACCGCGTTCAGCGATGCTGGCGCATGGCGCTGGATGCTGGGCATCATCACCATTCCAGCGGTGCTGCTGTTGATTGGCGTGTTCTTCCTGCCAAACAGCCCACGCTGGCTGGCGGCTAAAGGTGATTTCCGCAGTGCTGAGCGCGTGTTATCGCGTCTGCGTGATACCAGCGAGCAAGCAAAACGCGAGCTGGATGAAATCCGTGAAAGCCTGAAAATCAAACAGTCAGGCTGGCAGCTGTTCCAGAGCAACAGCAACTTCCGCCGCGCGGTGTTCCTTGGCGTGCTGTTGCAGGTGATGCAGCAGTTCACCGGTATGAACGTCATCATGTATTACGCGCCGAAGATCTTCGAAATCGCTGGCTTTGCTAATACCACGCAGCAAATGTGGGGCACGGTAATTGTCGGTCTGGTGAACGTACTGGCCACCTTTATTGCTATCGGTCTGGTGGATCGCTGGGGCCGTAAGCCTACGCTGGTGCTGGGCTTCATGGTGATGGCGATTGGTATGGGCATCCTCGGCACCATGCTGCACATCGGCATCAACTCGCCAGAAGCGCAGTACTTCGCGGTGGCGATGCTGCTGATGTTCATCATTGGTTTTGCGATGTCTGCCGGTCCGTTGATTTGGGTACTGTGTTCCGAGATTCAGCCGCTGAAAGGCCGCGACTTCGGTATCACGGTTTCCACCGCGACCAACTGGATTGCCAACATGATCGTCGGTGCTACCTTCCTGACCATGCTGAATACGCTGGGCAACGCGCCAACCTTCTGGGTTTACGCCGGTCTGAACGTGTTCTTCATTCTGCTGACGCTGGCGCTGATTCCAGAGACCAAAAACGTCTCGCTGGAGCACATCGAGCGCAACCTGATGTCTGGCAAAAAACTGCGCGACATCGGTCAGAAGTAATTCCGATAAGCGAATGCAAGGGCTGCCAACTGGCAGCCCTTTTTTATAGGTTCGCCATTAATGGTGAGCGCTGCACACTCTGTTGATTCAACCGCTGCAACCTTTTATGCTGCCCCACATGAAAACACCACGCCTTCCCATCGCCTTACAGCAAGCCGTCATGCGCTCACTGCGCCATTATTTGCAGCTGGCTAACGAAAAGCTGGAACGCCGCTTTGATGAGCCCTCTTTGATCTACCAGCAGCGCGGCACCGTTGCGGGCACCGCATGGCTGGAGAAGTGGGAAATCCGCATCAATCCGGTGCTGCTGCTGGAGAATCAGCAAGCATTTGTTGATGAAGTGGTGCCGCACGAACTGGCGCATCTGCTGGTGTGGAAAACCTTTGGCCGCGTGCCGCCGCACGGCAAAGAGTGGAAATGGATGATGGAGAGCGTGCTGGGTGTGCCTGCGCGTCGCACCCACAAGTTTGAAATCGACTCGGTGCGCAGTAACACCTTTCCCTATCGCTGCAGCTGCCAGCAGCATCAGCTTACTGTGCGCCGCCATAACCGCGTGCTGCGCGGTGAAAGCGAATATCGCTGCGTGCACTGCAAATCGCTGCTGCAACCCGGTGAGTTTTTATCGAAATAGTTTAGCAATATAGTTCAGCAACATAGCCTAATCTCATATCCCGTACGTCATCATTCTGTTACCCTGCCGCCCTTTTTCAGGACCAGGTTAATTTTTGGAATATGTCTCGCAAAACGCTGCTGTTACTTACCTTATTAGTTGCCCCGCTTAGCGCTTATAGCCTCAGTTTTACTCACTATCATCAAAACAATTTTAGTCAGGCCAAAACTTATGCCGCGCAGATCAACGCTGATGCGCCCGCCGACTTTTACTGCGGCTGCAAAATCAGCTGGCACGGCAAAAAGGGCGTGCCCGATTTAAACAGCTGTGGCTACAGCGTGCGTAAGAACGCCAATCGCGCCGAACGTATTGAGTGGGAACATGTGATGCCCGCGTGGGAGTTCGGCCATCAGCGTCAGTGCTGGCAAAACGGCGGCCGCAAAAGCTGCAGCAAAGATGCCGATTACCGCCGCATCGAAAGCGATCTGCATAACCTGCAGCCCGCGATTGGTGAGGTGAACGGCGACCGCAATAACTTCCAGTACAGTCAGTGGAACGGCGGCGAACAGCAGTACGGTCAATGCGGCATGAAGGTTGATTTTAAGCAGAAACTGGCGCAGCCGCCGGAGCGTGCGCGTGGCGCCATTGCCCGCACTTACTTCTATATGCGCGACCAATATCATCTGCGCCTGTCACGCCAGCAAACCCAGCTATTTACCGCGTGGGATAAGCAATATCCGGTGACGACGTGGGAGTGCGAGCGCGACAATCGCATCGCCAAAGTGCAGGGAAATCATAATTCCTACGTACAGCAGGCTTGCCAGCGCTAAAAGCGCTACCCTACACTAGCTTTTTTTCGATTGCGCCGTGTCCGCTGACACGGCATAACGCTGGCAGGAACCGCATGCGTATACCTCGCATTTATCATCCCGAATCTCTCGAAGTTAACAGTGAAGTCTTCCTCGACGAGGATGCCGCTAACCATGTCGGACGCGTGCTGCGCATGACGGCCGGTCAGCAAATTGAGCTGTTTGATGGCAGTAATCTGACTTTTAGCGCCGAAATCACCCAGGCTGATAAAAAGCGTGTAAAAGTAAGGGTCCTTGCCAGTCAGGCTGATGACCGTGAATCCCCGCTGCATTTACACCTCGGCCAGGTAATGTCGCGCGGTGAAAAAATGGAATTCACTATCCAGAAATCGATCGAACTTGGCGTGAATGTGATTACGCCCTTGTTTTCTGAACGCTGCGGCGTAAAGCTGGATGCCGAGCGACTGGCAAAAAAAATTCAGCAATGGCAAAAAATCGCGATTGCCGCCTGTGAACAGTGCGGCCGTAATCGTGTGCCGGAAATTCGCGAACCGATGACGTTACAAGCCTGGTGCGCGGAAGCCGAAGACGGTTTGAAGCTCAATTTGCATCCGCGCGCCAGCCACAGCATCAATACGCTGCCGCAGCCGGTTGAGCGTCTGCGCCTGCTGATTGGGCCGGAAGGCGGCTTAACCGCCGATGAAATTGCCATGACTGCGCAGCAGGGTTTTACCGATATTCTGCTTGGACCACGCGTGTTGCGCACCGAAACCACCGCACTCACCGCCATTACGGCACTTCAGGTGAGGTTTGGTGACCTCGGTTAAGCGATACTTTCGGGTTCGAACGTAACTTCACAGCACAACGCTTTCGGGGTAGCTGCTTCCCCATTTAGGAGAGAATAATGATTAAGCTTGGCATCGTTATGGACCCGATTTCGTCCATCAACATAAAAAAAGACACCAGCTTCGCCATGTTGCTGGAAGCACAGCGCCGTGGTTACGAAATTCATTACATGGAGATGAGCGATCTCTCCCTGCGCGGTGGCGTGAGCTATGCGCGCACCCGTCTGCTGAGCGTTGAGCAGAACTACGACAACTGGTACACGTTTGGCAGCGAGCAGAATATCCCGCTGGCCGATCTTAACGTGGTGCTGATGCGTAAAGATCCGCCGTTCGACACCGAATTTATCTACGCCACTTACCTGCTGGAACGCGCAGAAGAGCAAGGCACGCTGATCGTCAATAAACCGCAGAGCCTGCGCGACTGCAACGAGAAGTTGTATACCGCGTGGTTTGCCGACCTGACGCCAGATACGCTGGTCACGCGCAACAAAGAACAGCTGCGCGCCTTCTGGCAGGAACACGGCGACGTGATCCTGAAGCCGCTGGACGGCATGGGCGGCGCATCGATCTTCCGCGTGAAGCAGGACGATCCCAACTTTGGCGTAATCACCGAAACCCTGACTAATCACGGCCAGAACTTTTGCATGGCGCAGAACTATCTGCCGGCGATTAAAGATGGCGACAAACGTGTATTGGTAGTGGATGGCGAACCTGTGCCGTACTGCCTGGCGCGTATTCCGCAAGGCGGCGAAACGCGCGGTAACTTGGCGGCTGGTGGCCGTGGTGAAGCGCGTCCGCTGAGCGACAGCGACTGGGAAATTGCGCGCCGTGTCGGCCCAACGCTGAAAGCTAAAGGGCTGATTTTTGTCGGCCTGGATATCATCGGTGATAAACTGACAGAAGTTAACGTGACCAGCCCAACCTGCGTACGTGAAATCGAGGCCGCGTTCCCGATATCGATCACTGGCATGCTGATGGATGCCATTGAGAAACGCCTGGGCTGATGCCGTCGGAGTCTCCACTCCGTGAACACCCAAAACCGGCGCTGCCGCGGCTGCGCCGGTTATTTTTGGTATACGAGTGATAATGAATTTACAGCATCATTTTTTAATTGCGATGCCGTCGCTGCAGGACCCACTGTTCAAACGCTCGGTAGTCTATATCTGCGAGCACAATGAAGATGGCGCCATGGGTTTGATCGTGAATAAGCCGATGGAAAACCTGACGGTCGAAGGCATTCTGAAAAAGCTTAAAATTAGCGCAACTGAACGCGATCCTGCCATCAAACTGGACAAGCCGGTGTTCGCCGGTGGTCCGCTGGCGGAAGATCGTGGTTTCATCCTGCACTCGGCACAGCGCATTTACTCCTCAAGCATTCGTATCTCTGACACCACGGTGATCACCACTTCGCGTGATGTGCTGGAAGCGATCGGTACCGCTTCACAGCCCGATAACGTGCTGGTGGCGCTCGGATATTGCGCCTGGGAGAAAGGTCAGCTGGAAGATGAGCTGCTGGAAAATGCCTGGCTCACCTCGCCTGCTAACACTAATATTCTGTTCCAGACGCCCATCGCTGAGCGCTGGCGTGAAGCGGCACGCGGTTTAGGTGTTGATATTCACAATATTGCCACCGATGCAGGACACGCCTGATGGCCAGTGAAACCTTGCTGGGCTTCGATTTCGGCACTAAAAGCATCGGCGTTGCGGTCGGTCAGCAGCTAACGGGCACCGCCCGCGCGTTAACGGCGCTCAAAGCGCAGGATGGCACGCCGGACTGGAAGCTGATCGAAAAGCTGCTGAAAGAGTGGCAGCCCGATTATGTGGTAGTAGGTTTGCCGCTGAATATGGATGGCACCGAACAGGAGCTCACCGCGCGCGCACGTAAGTTCGCCAATCGCCTGCATGGCCGTTTTGGCGTTCGCGTCGAACTGCAGGACGAGCGACTGAGCACCGTCGAAGCGCGTGCCGACCTGTTTGAACGCGGCGGTTTTCGTGCGCTGCAGAAAGGCCAGGTTGATTCCCAATCCGCAGTGATCATCCTCGAAGATTGGTTTGATACGCATTAAAGAGCGTATATAAACCCGGTGCGCATTAATGCGCACCCTACGGTAAATCCACACACGCTGCCGTCATTGGCTTGTCGTAGGGTCGCCATTCATGGCGACCGATATAACAACATCGCGCTAAATCATCCCCGCCACCTGCCGCGCCTGCTCGCTCTGGGCAAAGGTTTGCATGCCAGTCTGCGCACCGGTTTGCAACACGCCAGGCAACTGATGCATTTTGCCTTCGCGGATCAGGTTCGCCACCGCTGGCGTCGCCACCAACACTTCAAACAAGCCAATGCGCCCGCCCGCTTTCGCCGGCACTAAACGCTGCGCCAGCACCGCTTTCAGGCTGCCCGCTAATTGGGTGCGCACCAGGTTTTTCTCCTCGGCAGGAAACACATCTACCAGCCGATCGACCGCCTGAGTTGCGCCGCGCGTATGGAGCGTAGCCAGCACCAGATGGCCGGTTTCTGCCGCAGTGAGCGCCAGCCGGATGGTTTCACTGTCGCGCAATTCACCGAGCAGAATCACATCAGGATCTTCACGCAGCGCAGCTTTCAGCCCGTGTTGAAACGAAGCGCAGTGCGCGCCGACTTCACGCTGCTGAATCAGCGATCGCTGGCTGCGATGCACAAACTCAATCGGATCTTCCAGCGTCAGGATGTGACGCGCCTGCTGGCGGTTCAGGCAATCCACCATCGCCGCCAGCGTGGTGGATTTACCGCTACCGGTGGCGCCGGTAATTAAAATCAGCCCCTCTTCCAGCTGTAACAGCTGGCTCACTACGTCAGGTAAATGCAGGCTGCTGAGATCGGGCGCCTGGCTGGCAATCAGCCGCAGCGCCAGCGATAAACCGTGACGCTGCATAAACAGGTTGGCGCGCAGTCGAATGCTGCTGGCAAGCGTGATGGCAAAGTCAACGTGGCCATTCTCCTCCAGCTCGGCCTGTTGTGATGGCGTGAGCCACTGCTGCATAAAGGCTTCCAGCCAGCCGCCATCCAGCGCGTTCTGCTGCGGAATCGGCTCCAGCACGCCTTGTCGCCGCCAGTGCGGCAAATGTCCGCTGCAAAGGTGCAGATCGGCGGCGTTATGCTTTACACTAAGGGCCACAATTTCATCCAACTCCATTTAACTTCTCCTGACTATGACTTCCATTGAGCACAACTTACAGCAAGTGCGTGAGCGTATCGCCGCTGCCGCCGCACGTTGCGGCCGCGCGCCAGAAGAAATTACGCTGCTTGCAGTGAGCAAAACCAAACCTGCGAGCGCGGTCGCAGAAGCCATTGCCGCTGGACAACAAGCGTTCGGTGAAAATTACGTGCAGGAAGGGGTTGAAAAAGTGGCTGAGCTGGCCGCACATCCTGATTTGCAATGGCACTTTATCGGCCCGCTGCAATCCAATAAAAGCCGTCTGGTAGCGGAAAACTTCGCCTGGTGCCACACCGTTGACCGTCAGCGCATCGCGCAGCGCCTGAACGATCAGCGCCCGGCGTCGTTGCCGCCGCTCAACGTGTTAATTCAGGTAAATATCAGTGACGAGAACAGCAAATCTGGCATCATGCTGGAGGCGTTGCCGGAGCTGGCGCAGCAGATCGCCGCACTGCCGAATTTGCGCTTGCGTGGGCTGATGGCGATTCCGGCACCAGAATCAGACTACGCGCGGCAATTAGCGGTGTGTCAGCAGATGGCCGCCGCGTTTCATGCCTTAAAACAGGATTATCCTGACGTCGATACGCTTTCTCTGGGAATGAGCGACGATATGGACGCGGCTATCGCCGCGGGCAGCACCATGGTGCGTATTGGCACCGCCGTTTTTGGCGCGCGGGATTATGCGCGACCTTCACAACAATAATTGAGGAACCTCATGTTAACACTGACGTTTTTAGTCAAAACGCTGATCGATTTGTACGTGATGGTGCTGCTGCTGCGCATCTGGATGCAGTGGTCGCGCTGTGACTTCTACAACCCGCTGGCGCAGTTTGTCGTGAAGATCACCCAACCGATTATCAAACCGCTGCGCCGCGTGATCCCGGCGATTGGCCCGATTGATACCGCATCGCTGCTGCTGGCCTTTGTGCTGACCACGCTGAAATATCCGATCCTGTTGTTGATTCAGGTCGGCGTGTTCTCGGTCGATCCCACCAACCTGCTGGTTGGCCTGTTGTCGCTGGTGAAATCCGCCGGTTATCTGGTGTTCTGGGTGATCATCATTCGTTCGCTGATGAGCTGGATCAGCCAGGGTCGCGGCCCGGTGGATCAGGTTTTGATGCAGCTGACTGAACCGCTGATGTCGCCAATTCGCCGTATTCTGCCGGCGATGGGCGGTATCGATTTCTCTGCCATGATTGTGATTCTGGTGCTGTACGCGCTGAATTTCCTCGGCATGGACCTGTTCCCAGGTCTCTGGTATTTGCTGTAATTCGTCTATCTGGAACTGTTATGCAAAAAGTTGTTCTCGCTACCGGTAATCCGGGCAAAGTTCGTGAACTGGCCGATCTGTTAGCGGCCTTCGGACTTGATATCGTGGCGCAAACCGAACTCGGCGTTGAGTCGGCGGAAGAAACCGGCCTGACCTTTATCGAAAACGCCATTCTGAAAGCGCGTCATGCGGCTGAAATCACCGGCTTACCGGCGATTGCCGATGATTCCGGTCTGGCGGTCGATGCACTGGGCGGCGCGCCGGGGATCTACTCCGCGCGCTATGCGGGCGTTGATGCCAGCGATCAGCAAAATCTGGACAAGCTGCTGGTAGCATTAGAAAAGGTGCCGGATGGCGAACGTCAGGCGCAGTTCCACTGTGTGCTGGTTTACGTGCGTCACGCCGCCGATCCAACGCCGCTGGTGTTTCACGGTAGCTGGGCCGGGGAAATCACCCGCGCGGCAGCGGGCGCAGGCGGTTTCGGTTACGATCCCATCTTCTATGTCCCTGAATTGGGTAAAACGGCGGCAGAGCTGAGTAAAGACGAAAAGCGCGCCGTCTCTCACCGTGGTAAAGCATTGACGCTGCTGCTGGAAGCGATGCGCAATGCCTGAGTTACCTCCTTTAAGCCTGTACATCCACATTCCGTGGTGTGTGCAAAAGTGTCCGTACTGTGATTTCAACTCTCACGCGTTAAAAGGCGAGGTGCCGCACATTGAGTATGTGCAGCACCTGCTTAACGATCTCGAACAGGATTTGCCGCTGACCGGCGGGCGTGAAGTGCGCACTATTTTCATCGGCGGCGGTACGCCAAGCCTGCTGAGCAGCAATGCAATGCAGATGCTGATGGACGGCGTGCGGGCACGTTTGCCTCTGGCGGCCGATGCGGAAATCACCATGGAAGCCAATCCAGGCACCGTGGAAGCCGATCGCTTTAGCGCCTACCAGAAAGCCGGTATTAACCGTATTTCGATTGGCGTGCAGAGTTTCAGTCCGCAGAAGCTGGAGCGCCTGGGCCGTATTCACGGACCGGAAGAAGCGGTGCGCGCGGCACAGCTGGCTGAAGGTTTAGGTCTGCGCAGCTTTAACCTCGACCTGATGCACGGCTTGCCGGATCAATCGCTGGAAGAAGCGCTGGATGATTTACGCCAGGCAATTGCGCTCAATCCGCCGCATCTGTCGTGGTATCAGCTGACGATTGAGCCGAATACCTTATTCGGATCGCGTCCGCCAAAACTGCCGGATGACGATGCGCTATGGGATATCTTTGAGCAAGGCCATCAACTGCTGAGCGCTGCGGGCTATCAGCAATATGAAACCTCGGCGTATGCCAAACCGGGTTATCGCTGCGAGCATAATCTCAACTATTGGCGCTTCGGTGATTACCTCGGCATTGGCTGTGGCGCACACGGCAAGCTGACGCAAACCGATGGTCGCATCGTACGTACGGTGAAAACCCGTCATCCGCGCGGCTTTATGAAAGGCAACTACCTCGATAAGCAGCACGACGTGGCCGAGAACGACAAGCCGTTCGAGTTCTTTATGAACCGTTTCCGTCTACTGGAAGCGGCACCGCGCGCAGATTTCCGTCGCTACACCGGCATGGATGAGCAGGTGATTCGCCCGCAAATTGATGCGGCGATAAGCGCGGGATATGTGGTGGAAACGGTTGAAAACTGGCAGATCACTGAGAAAGGGAAACTGTTCCTGAACTCGCTATTAGAATTGTTCCTGACAGAAGAGTAAAAGAATGCCCGGCTTTAACCGGGCATTTTTATATCATATTAGCTGTAAGTAATATCAATTTCCTGATTCACTAACAGCGTGTAATGCTCTTTACTATTGGTTAATAGCGTCCAGCTTTCTCCGCCAACCTGTAATTTATTCTGTGACATTAACCAGCCATCGCTAAAGTCCGCATGATTAAGGGTAATACTGTCTCCGGTATCGCCATCAATCATAAACTGCTTACTGTTATCGCTGATAAATAACCCGTTACTTCCTTCAGCCAGTAACGCTTTTAAATCAATGTTAAGCTGATTATTACCTGTGCCAGTAATATCGATTTTTTGCATGCCATTAACACGATCACTTACTTCTGAAAAATTAATAAGCTGGTTGGCGCTATCAAAGATTACACTTCCCGCGGTTTCAGGATGCAAATGTTGTGTGGTAATCAACCAATTCGCGACATCAATAATATGCAGTTCACCCGCCGCTGGGGAGTAGATTGGGGCCGCATCTGTTGAAGCGATGCTATTTACCTTACTAACACCACCTGCCTCACCACTTCCCCATGTCATGGTATCGATGGTCCAGCCAACATCATTGACTGTTTTAACCCAGCCTTTATACCAGTAATATGCATAAGTATCTGGATCAACGGCGGAGTGTACTTCTATGTAACCAATCGGTTTATTAGCCATTGCCTGATAACTGAACACACTGCTTTGAGATTCGTAGTTAATTGTTCCACTGCTGATAAGTACTTGTGTGGTGATAAGCTCGCCATTTGGGGAGAAAATTTTCACTTCAGCATTGCTATTATGTAAATTAGCATAATTGAAAGCTACATAGTCCGTTTCACCAAAATCATATTTAACGATTGAATTATCCAGCATAGTGACTGCACGGCCATGATAATAATCGTTATGCGTTTTGCCATTGGTCATGATGCCTGTATGCCAGCCGTTGGCTGCATCACCGTGTTTCAATTCCGTGACTTTGAGCTTCCCATAATTATAGGTTACTCCAGTTTTCCAGTTATCATTTCCTCTTGATTCCCAGTCTTCAAAGTTTCTTTCATATTTAGGTAATGGTTTGTAATTCACTGGATAATTAGATGAATAGACACTTTCATTACCTGCGGCATCTATTGCTTTCACGCTAAAGTTATTTATGCCTACATTCATGTCATAAGATGGTGTTATTATCCAATCACCGTATACGTTTGCCTGAGCTGATCCGACAGCAATGCCATTTTGAAACAGCGTAACCAAACTGTTGGCTTCCGCCTTACCGCTGAAATCCAGCCGTGAGTCATCAGTTGGCTCTCCCGGTAATATATTGCTGATAGGCCCAACATTATCAATCGCCTGTAAAATAGTCGGCTGGATGGTTGATGTATCTATAATCAACGTGGTGCTACCACTCCATTTGCTCACGTTACCTGCGTGATCAATATTGCGGACGCGGAAACTCCACTCACCATCGGACAAATCTTTCGGCGGTGTCCATTCCCAGTTACCGTTAATATCAACAGCCACGGTCGCGGTGGTAATCCAGGTGCCATTTTTGCTTGCATATTGAACACGCACATACTCACCTGGCTCACCCTTACCATGCAGTTCCGGGCGAAGATCATCGGTCGCCTGACTAAAATCAAACTCACCGCGTTTTAAGCCTACATTATCTTGGTAGTAACTAATTGATGCACCGTCCGGATTTTGCGTATCGAGTTGGAACTTCCATGATTCTGATAGCTGGCTACGATTGTCTGCTCGGTCTTCGGCTACTGCACTCAATTCATATTCGCCATCTTTTGGCAGACTGACTTCCACTTCCCACTCGCCCAGCGAATTCGCCTTTACCGACGCCAGCGGCGTTTGGCTGTTTTTATTGTAAATATAGACCAGACTGTTAGCTTCAGCCTCACCACGGATTACTGGATTAGCGTCGTTAGTAAAACCGTTACGTTTGATACTATTTCCATCCTGAATACCGCCATCTACATTATCTTCAATTGCGATGATCAACGGTTTTACTGGCGGAGTCGTATCGATATTGTATTCGATTAAAAGGGGCGTACTGCTATTACCAGCACGATCAAAACCAATAAACGTAAGTGTATATTCACCATCTGGCAACGGCTGCGCAGGTGTCCAAATGAAGTTACCGTTAACCACCGGGATTTCTACCGGGTTTGCACCGTTAACCATAACCATGACTTTAACGGTGTCTGGAGAAGGTGCACTTCCCTGCCAGGTTTTTTGCGGGTCATTATACCAACCGGGTTCAGCAAATATGATGAGTGATGGCAGCACAAAAGGATATTCATTTGATGCAGACTTGTCGTAAATCACGATAAAAACTCCTTAAAGACCAATTAGATTTTGATGGTTAAAACCATTTAAATAATTATCAATTTAACTTCTTTATGGTTACCAGATTCGTCGCGAATAAAATACCATTAGTATCTAACAAGAAAATATAAACCAGCCTAAATAGACTGGTTTTATGATATTTACGAAACATTAATTGTAATTAACTTCAATTTCCTGATTAACCAGCAGCGTGTAGTTCTCTTGATTATTGGTTAACACCATCCAATTTCCCCCGCCGACCAGCACGTTGCTCTGCGAAATTAACCAGCCATCATCGAAGTCAGCAGAATCAAGAGTCAGTTGATCACCTGAATTTCCATCAATCATCAACTGCTTACTCTCTTCGTTGATAAACAGTCCCACCTCTCCTTCGGCCAGCAAAGCTTTCAAATCCAGATGAAGCTGATTATTGCCATTTCCGGTAATATCAATTTTCTGTATACCGTCCACACGTGAACTCACTGCTGCAAAATCAATTAGCTGATTTTCACCTGAAAAAATAAAATTAGCCGCCCTTTCTGCATGCAGAGGGTGAGTACCGCTTAACCAACTCGCAATATCAATAATATGGATTTCACCAGATACTGGCGTATAAAATGGAATATCGGTCGATGAATCTACAATGTACATATTAGATTCATCGGGAAGAATAGGGTTAAATCTCACCTGATAATTTGCAGTGTACGAACTTTCATTTCCCGCCAAATCTATAGATTTCACACCAAAATTATTTATCCCAACTCTCATATCTTGTAGCGGAGTGATTTTCCAATCCCCCTCAATATTTGCTTGCGTTGATCCCACGGCCATTCCATCCTGATACAGCTTTACCAAGCTATAAGCTTCAGCTTTTCCGCTGAAATCAAGACGTGCATCTTCGGTAATCTGCCCTGGAGAAACATTACGTATTGGCCCAACATCATCCAGCGCCTGCAAAATGATAGGTTGAGTTGTCATAGTATCAATCAGCAAAGTAGTGCTGTTGCTCCAATTGCTAGCGTTGCCCGCATGGTCAATGTTTCGAACGCGGAAACTCCATTCACCATCGGAGAGATTATTTGGCGGCGTCCAGTGCCAATTGCCATCGCTGTCAACCGCTATCGTTGCGGTGGTTATCCAATTACCATTTTTACTGGCGTACTGAATGCGCACATATTCGTCAGGCTCACCGCTGCCATGCAATTCGGGCCGAGCATCATCGGTGACACGGCTGAAGTTAAACTGGCCGCGATACAGACCAACATCATCTTGATAATCAATTATAATGGCGCCATCCGGAGTTTCGGTATCCAGCTGAAATTTCCATTTAAGCGATGGCTGGCTGCGATTATTTGCCTGGTCTTCTGCGACAGCACTCAACTCATATGCGCCATCATTCGGCAGATTTACTTCAATGTCCCATTGACCCTGCGCATTCGTTTTCACTGAAGCCAAGGGTGTTTTACTGCTTTTGTTATAGATGTACACCAGGCTATTTGCTTCTGCCTCACCGCGTATGACCGGATTCGCATCATTGGTGTAGCCATTTTTCTTTATGCTATCACCGTCTTTTTTACCACCGTCGACATAATCTTCAATTGCCGTAATTACTGGCTTATCTGGCGCCACGGTATCAATGTTGTAATTGACCAACACGGTTTTACTAAGATTATTTGTGGCATCAACAGAAGTAAAACCCAGTACATATTCACCATCAGGCAATGGTAAAGAAGGCGTCCAGGTAAAACGCCCGCCACTCACTGGCACGCTTAACGGGTTATTTCCGTTGATGCTAATGAGGACAGCAACAGTATCCGGTGAATAAACGCTACCTTCCCATCGTTTCTGTGCATCGTTATACCAGTCAGACTTAGCCCTTACCATGAGAGATAAAGGTGAATTATTGGAAGCTGAGGGGTTAGAAAATAGCATAAAAATTCCTTAAAAAATAAATAATTTCAATGAGTTGAATCACACTGACATCATTATTATTTTGGTATTTTTACAGTTATCAGATTCGTCCCGAATCTAAGGTTCTAAAATGCAGTGCACCTTAAAAACAAAAAGCCAGCCGTAAATGGGCTGGCTTTATTTAAATAGTCAAGCTATTAACCTTTAACGCCCTGCATCACACCTTTACGCTGATCTTCCAGGACAGTAACGCGGTTACACACTTCGTGGCCGAAGTTTTGGAAATCCTGCTCTTGCTTATTCCATTCCGCCTGTACCGACTGCTGTAAACCGCCAAGGTTGCCCATGATCGCCTGCAGCGGATTGCTGCCATTTGCCGCCTGGCTGCTGCCCATTTCGTTGAGGCTATCCTGCATGATGCCGCCCAGCGTGCTCTGCACCAGCTTCTCGCCTTCCGCGCGCACCTGATCGATGGCCTGATGATGGAAGGTCAAGCCGTCTGGACGATGCTCAATAATGCGGTTCATTTGCTGCTTAAGCTGACCATCCAGCTTGGTGAGGCGATTACGCACGTTACTGCTCTCGCCGAGCTTCTCGATAATCACTTTATCCAGCGCCACGCGGCTGCGCTCCAGACGCGAGGTCGCGCCGCTATCGATCCACGGCAAATCGCGACGCAGCGCGGTTTGATAATCGATGGCTTTCTGGCGCGCGGCGTTATCCACGTTGACCTTCTGGCCATTAAACTGCACATCGCCCTTCGGAGTGATTTCGAGGTTGCCGTTGGTTCCCACCACCTGCACGCTCTGCGGTTTAATGATCACATCATCCTGTGGCTTGACGCTGCACTCGTATGCAGCCTGAGCCTGAGTTGCCGCCAGCAGCAGCGCGGCGATAAGTGCCTTACGAACCATGAAATCTCCTGAGCAATAAAAAGGTCGCCATAAATGGCGACCCTACGAATTCCGTTGTAGGGTGGCCATTTATGGCCACCTTCCCGCATCAACCACTAAAACTTAGTCCCACCAAACGTCGAAGAGTTCAGTCACCTGAACATCGGTCAGGTTGTGGGCTTCCAGCCACTTGCGCACCAGCTCGCGGTGCTCATCGGTGCATTTGCCGGTTTCCTGCAAGCACACCAAACCTTCCCACACCAGATAACCGCTGCCGTCATACGCCAGACCATTCGGCGCGATCACTTCATTAATGAACTGATCAACAGTGGCGTCGATTTGCTCCTCGGTGGTGCCTTCGGCAAAACGCCAGGCGACGGAGAAGCCTAATTCCTGAAACTCATCAATATGCAGTTTTTTACGCAAACGACGGCTACGCTGTACGGCCATTATTTCACCCTCTCAAACATCAGATCCCATACGCCATGGCCCAGTCGCTGCCCGCGCTGCTCAAACTTGGTTAACGGACGCGTTTCTGGACGCGGCACGTAATTGTTACTTTCCGACTGATTTTTATATCCGTCGATGCTGCTCATCACTTCCAACATGTGTTCGGCGTAGGCTTCCCAATCGGTCGCCATATGGAACACGCCGCCCAGCTTCAATTTGCGCATCACCAGCTCAGCAAACGGCACCTGTACGATGCGGCGTTTGTTATGGCGCGCTTTGTGCCACGGATCCGGGAAGAACAGCTGCACCATGCGCAGCGAGTTATCCGGAATCATCTTCTGCAGCACTTCTACCGCGTCGTGACACATCACGCGCAGGTTTTCCACGCCCGCTTCCTTCGCCGATGCCAGGCAAGCACCCACGCCCGGCGCATGCACTTCCAGGCCAAGGAAGTTTTGATGCGGATTGTTCTGCGCCATGGTCACCAGCGAGGCGCCCATGCCGAAACCGATCTCCAGAACCACCGGCGCGTCGCGGCCAAACAGCGTCACCAGATCCAGCGGCTCCTGCTGGAACTCCACGCCCATCTCCGGCCATAAATTATCGAGCGCGAGCTGCTGTCCTTTCGTTAAGCGCCCCTGACGGCGCACAAAACTGCGGATACGGCGTAATGGCCGCCCGTTCTCATCAAATTCTGGGGTGATGACGTCATTAATCATGTTGAAGCCTGCTGGTTAGCCTGTTCTGGGAAACGGGCATTATGCAAAGTTAGGAAGCAGAAGCAAGCCTTTGCAATGTTCCGGTTTACACCCTGAGGTCTCTGTGCTGGAATTCCTGCCTGATTGTAGAGTAAACACGGAAAATTTCCTTCTTATGATGCAAGCGCCGACGTTCGCGCAACAAGTGCTGGATTGGTATCAGCGCTTCGGTCGCAAAACCCTGCCGTGGCAGCAGGAGAAAACGCCGTACAAGGTATGGCTCTCTGAAGTGATGCTGCAGCAAACCCAGGTTGCTACCGTCATTCCCTATTTTGAACGCTTTATGGCGCGCTTCCCAACGGTGGCCGATCTGGCGGCTGCGCCGCTGGATGAAGTGCTGCATCTGTGGACCGGTCTCGGCTATTACGCGCGTGCGCGTAATCTGCACAAAGCCGCGAAACAGGTGGTGGAGATGCACGGCGGCGAGTTCCCGCGTAACTTTGACGATGTCGCAGCGCTGCCGGGCATTGGTCGTTCTACTGCGGGCGCAGTGCTTTCGCTGTCGCTGGGTCTGCACTTCCCGATTCTGGATGGCAATGTAAAACGCGTGCTGGCGCGCTGCTACGCGGTTGGCGGCTGGCCGGGTAAAAAGGACGTTGAAAAACGGCTGTGGCAGATCAGCGAAG
>NZ_DAMBSA010000044.1:0-17724 GCF_032054795.1 Pantoea sp. CTOTU49201 | reverse complement strand
AGTCAGGCGTTGATCGTCTGCTGCATGTGCTGGACTGGATCCCGGTGCGTTTGGCCGGCGTGGCTTACGCGCTGCTCGGCCACGGCGAACGTGCGCTGCCAGCCTGGTTTGCCGCGCTGGGCGATCTGCATCGCCCACAGTATCAGGTGCTGACCAGCCTGGCGCAGTTCTCGCTGGCACGCGATCCGCACATGGATAAAGTCGAAACGCCACGGGTTGCGGTGGCGTTAGCGAAACGTATTTCTCTGGTGCTGGTGGTGGTGGTCGCGCTGTTGACGATCTACGGCACGCTGGTGTGATCGGCTGGCGGCACGCCGAAATCCGGTGTGCCGTCTTCGCGCCAGTCAAAGTATTTCAAACGCGTATGGCGATTCGGATCCCACAGCGGATCGCCCTCGATTTCGGTGTAGTTGCGCGCGTGATACACCAGCACCGCTCTTCCCGCTTCATCCACCGTAAAGCTATTGTGTCCTGGTCCGTATTGCTGATTATCCCAGCTGGTGGCAAATACCGGCCGCGCGGATTTATGCCAGGCGCTGATGTTGAGCGGATCGGCCAACACATCAATGCTTAAAATTCCCAGACAATAATTTTCATCAGTCGCGCTGGCGGAATAGGTGACAAACAGCTTGTCGCCATGCTGAATCACCGCCGGACCTTCGTTGACGCTGAATCCCGCGCACTCCCATTCATACTCTGGTCGGCTCAGCATCAGCGGGGCGCTTTTCAACGTCCACGGATTGAGTAACTCAGCGAGATACAGGTTGGAGTTTCCGGGAATCGCCGGATCTTTTTGCGCCCACAGATACCAATGTTTGCCTTGATGCTGGAAATACGTCGCATCGAGAGAGAAGGAGTCGATGGGCGTATGCACGCGGCGGCAGGGCTGCCAGTTACCGCTCAGCGGATCGGCATCATTGCACACCAGCGCATACATGCGGTGCTGGAACAGACCATCTTTTATTGCACGCGTCGGTGCGGCGGCGAAATATATCACCCATTGCCCGTTGATGTGATGCAACTCCGGCGCCCAAATCAGCGCGCTGAACGGGCCGGTATCCGGTTTGTGCCACACCGTTACCGCTTCTGCCTCAATCAGGCCAGCCAGCGTCGAGGCATAGCGAATCTCCAGTCGGTCATATTCCGGTACCGAGGCGATAAAGTAGTAACCATCGGCATGGCGCAGAATAAAGGGATCGGCGCGTTGAGTAATAAAAGGATTGGGCCAGCTCATTTGATCTCTCCGGGTTGCGCAGTCGCAGAGGACGCGATAGGGGATTCGTGGTGTGAATGGGCACGGCGCAGCGCCAGATCGGCCTGAATCGTACGCATTAAGTTGCGATCCACTTTCATTAAACGCACTACGCCGGCGGTGATCAGATATCCGACGCCCGGAATCACCGTGAACAGCAGCATGATGCCGTTAATGGCGTTGGGGGCCTGCTGTTTTGCGCCAGCATCGTAACCGTAAATTGACAGCAGGAAACCGACCATCGCCCCGGCAACCGCCAGCCCCACTTTGAGGAAGAACAGGTTGCCGGAGAAGCTCATGCCGGTGATGCGTTTGCCGGTTTTCCATTCGCCGTAATCATCCACGTCGGCCATTAGCGACCAGTGCAGCGGCGACGGAATTTGATGCAGGATATTCAGCAGGAAGTAGGCGATCACCACCGCTACGGTGGCGTGCGGATCAATCCAGTAGAAGCCGCAGGAGAACAGCGCCAGCGCGATGTTGGTCCAGAAGAACACCTTGAGCTTGCACCAGCGATCGGTGAGGATTTTTGCCAGTGTGCTGCCGAACATCATGCCGATGACGCCCAGGCTGATAAACAGCGTGGCAAAGTGCGTTGATTGCCCCATCACCCAGGTGACGTAATACATGGTGGCGGCCATGCGGATAAAACCGGGGCAGACGTTGCAGAAGGTCAGCAGCAGAATGCGTACCCACTGATCGTTTTTCCATACGTCGCGCAGGTCTTGTTTTAAATCATCGTTGCTTGGCGTGGCAGGGCGAATGCGCTCGCGCACCGTGGCAAAGCAGAACAGGAACATCACCAAACCAATCAGCGCCAGCACGCTCATTGCCAGTTGATAGCCGCGCGCTTTGTTGTCACCGCCAAACCATTCGGCCATCGGCAGCAGCGAAAGTGAGAGGATCAGCGTGGCAATGCCCACCATCACAAAGCGATAAGACTGACAGGAAACGCGCTCACCCGGATCGTTGGTAATCACGCCGCCCAGAGAGCAGTAAGGAATGTTGATGGCGGTGTAAGTGAGTGACATCAGGAAGTAGGTGACAAACGCCCAGATGACCTTGTTGTCGTAGCTCCACTCCGGCGTGGTAAACATCAACACGCTGAACAGCACGTAAGGCACGGAAACCCACAGCAGCCACGGGCGGAAACGGCCCCAGCGGCTTTGCGTGCGGTCGGCAATCGCGCCCATGATCGGATCCGTAACCGCGTCGAGTACGCGCACTGACAGCAACAGCGTGCCGACCAGCGCTGGGGCTAAACCGAATACATCAGTGTAGAAATAATTGAGGAACAGCATGATGGCACCGCCAATCATGTTGCATCCGGCATCGCCCATGCCATATCCCAGTTTCTCCCTGAACGAGAGGGCCGCTCCTTTCATTGATCGTCTCCAGCGATATGATGAGCAGGAATTATCTGTGCTAAATCAGTAATCTGCTGGGGAGCAAATGGTCGGGTAGATGGACAAAACGCGCGGGCGGGGAAAAGTGTGAGCCAGATCAGAAGTGCTGCCCGGCAACCGCGTGCCGGGCAGGGAACAACATTACGCTTTCTGTAGTTTGTTCTTGATGGTGTAACCGATAGCCAGAATCACCAGCCAAACCGGAATCAGCCAGACCGAAATCGCCATACCCGGCGTCATCAGCATGATCACCAGCACACCGGCGAGGAACACCAGGCAGATCCAGTTACCCAGCGGATAGAGCACCGCTTTGAAACGCGTGGTCACACCTTGCTGGTCTTTCTTCTTACGGAATTTCAGGTGCGCAAGGCTGATCATCGCCCAGTTGATCACCAGCGCAGAGACCACCAACGCCATCAGCAGGCCAAAGGCTTCGCCTGGCATCAGGTAGTTGATCAGTACGCACAGCAGGGTCGCTACGGCTGAGACCAGAATGGTCGCGACTGGCACACCACGGCTATCAACTTTCAGCAGCGCTTTCGGCGCATTGCCCTGTTGCGCCAGGCCGAACAGCATGCGGCTGTTGCAGTAAACGCAGCTGTTGTAGACCGACAGCGCCGCCGTCAGGATCACCACGTTCAGCGCGTTGGCCACAAAGGCATCGCCCAGCTCATGGAAGATCAGCACGAACGGGCTGGTATCCGCCGTCACGCGCGTCCACGGCAGCAGCGACAGCAGCACCGCCAGTGAACCGATATAGAAAATCAGGATACGCCACAGCACCTGATTGGTGGCTTTTGGAATGCTCTCCTGCGGATTATCCGCTTCCGCAGCGGTGATGCCCACCAGCTCCAGACCACCAAACGAGAACATAATGATTGCCATCATCATCACCAATCCGGTCATGCCGTGAGGCAGGAAGCCGCCCTGATCCCACAGGTTGCTGACGCTCGCCTGCGGGCCGCCGTTGCCGCTAAACAGCAACCAGCCACCGAACAGAATCATGCCGATGACCGCGACCACTTTGATAATCGCGAACCAGAACTCCATCTCACCAAACACTTTCACGTTGGTCAGGTTGATGGCGTTGATCAGCACAAAGAAGATGGCAGCCGTGGCCCAGGTTGGGAAATCTGGCCACCAGAACTGCACGTATTTACCGACGGCGGTCAGCTCAGCCATCGCCACCAGCACATACAGCACCCAGTAGTTCCAGCCCGAGGCGAAACCGGCGAAGTTGCCCCAGTATTTGTAGGCGAAGTGGCTGAAGCTGCCGGCAACCGGCTCTTCAACCACCATTTCGCCCAGTTGGCGCATAATCAGAAAGGCAATAAAACCGGCGATCGCGTAACCGAGAATCACGGCAGGACCGGCCGATTTAATCACTGACGCGCTGCCCAGAAACAGGCCAGTACCTACGGCTCCGCCCAGCGCAATCAGCTGTATATGGCGATTCTTTAAGCCGCGATGCAGCGTGTCGCCATGCTGTTGTTCCATACAAACCTCGTGATGTTGTTATTGTGCACCTGCAGTGCGCGCACTGTAAGGCTGTTTACCCTAATGTATTCTTTTCTTTACGGTATCTGGCGTGCTGTGTGCATGCATGAGCTACCACGGCGTTCAGAATAGTGATAAGCGCGCCGCTTTGCACCTGCTTTTGCTTTTTGTGCTGAGAGATGACTGAAAAAGCAGCAGCATCCTCTGCACGCCCGTCGCATTATTTCTGCCATGAAAAAACCGTGAACACGAATAGCTTTCGCTTATGGTTATGCCGCATTGACTCCGCTAACTCAGTGTAAGGTTTGGTAAAAACACAATTATTTAACATTTGCCACAGGCCAACATTTTCCTCTCTTATTCCGGTAAGTTAGTGCAGCGCCATTGCCATCGTCCCCGGAAGTGTGAAGCCCGCCATATAGACACAAGGTGAATACTTTGTTACTTTACCGGCACCATTTTTCAATTGGTATTACCAATTTACTCCGGACGTTTGGCTGATAAGAAGGGAAGATGGCCTACAGTAAAATTCGCCAACCCAAGCTCTCCGATGCGATTGAGCAGCAGCTGGAATCCCTCATTATGGAAGGGACGCTCCAGCCGGGTGAAAAACTGCTCCCTGAGCGTGAACTGGCGAAACAGTTTGATGTCTCACGTCCATCCCTGCGCGAAGCGATTCAGAGCCTGGAAGCTAAAGGCCTGCTGCTACGTCGTCAGGGTGGTGGCACCTTCGTCCAAAAAAATCTCTGGCAAAGCCTGAGCGACCCGTTGGTCGGTCTGCTTGCCGAACATCCAGAATCTCAGTTTGACCTGCTGGAAACCCGCCACGCGCTGGAAGGCGTTGCTGCCTATTACGCGGCACTGCGGGGAACCGATGAAGATCTGCAGCGCATCCGCGACTGCCATGTTCATATTCAGCAGGCACAGGACAGCGGCGATCTCGACGCCGAAGCCGATGCAGTGATGAAGTATCAGATCGCTGTCACAGAAGCGGCCCATAATGTGGTGCTGCTGCATCTGCTGCGTTCCATGGGCCCTATGCTGGAACAAAACGTCCGTCAGAATTTTGAATTGCTCTACGCTCGTCGGGAAATGCTGGCGAAAGTGAGCGGTCACCGCGCCAGTATCTACGAGGCGATTGTGGCGCGTGAGCCAGAACAAGCACGCGAGGCATCTCATCGTCACCTGGCGTTCATTGAGGAAATCTTGCTGGATAGAAGTCGGGAGCAGAGTCGTCGTGAACGCTCCCTGCGTCGTTTACAGCAACGTAAGGAATAACGCACGGCAACGAACGTGCGGAAAACACGACGGGCCTGTCTTCTTGTGCTGTGAACCAGAAGCAAAGCACAAGCAGACAGGCTCCTGATAATTTCAACGTATTAGACACAGATAAGGAATACACCCCATGTCAGAACGTTTACAGAATGACGTGGATCCGATCGAAACTCGTGATTGGCTACAAGCGATCGAATCGGTCATCCGTGAAGAAGGTGTTGAGCGCGCGCAGTATCTGATTGATCAGGTAATGAGTGCAGCACGCAAAGGTGGCGTGAAAGTTGCCGCAGGTTCCTCTGCAATCAGCAACTACATTAACTCTATTGCTGTTGAAGATGAGCCGGACTATCCGGGCAACACCTCTCTTGAACGTCGTATCCGTTCCGCAATTCGTTGGAACGCCATCATGTCGGTGCTGCGTGCGTCGAAGAAAGATCTGGAGCTGGGCGGCCATATGTCCTCTTTCCAATCTTCCGCGACCATTTATGAAGTGTGCTTTAACCACTTCTTCCGCGCACGTAGCGACAAAGACGGCGGCGATCTGGTCTTCTTCCAGGGTCACATTTCTCCAGGTATCTACGCGCGCGCCTTCCTTGAAGGTCGTCTGAGCGAAGATCAAATGAATAACTTCCGTCAGGAAGTGCAGGGCAAAGGTCTCTCTTCTTACCCGCACCCGAAACTGATGCCTGACTTCTGGCAGTTCCCAACCGTTTCTATGGGCCTTGGTCCATTGAACGCGATCTATCAGGCGAAATTCCTGAAGTATCTGGAACACCGTGGTCTGAAAGACACCTCAGCACAAACCGTTTACGCCTTCCTCGGTGATGGCGAGATGGATGAGCCGGAATCCAAAGGTGCGATCACCATCGCCACCCGTGAGAAGCTGGACAACCTGGTGTTCATCATCAACTGTAACCTGCAGCGTCTGGATGGCCCGGTCACCGGTAACGGTAAGATCATCAACGAGCTGGAAGGCATCTTTGCCGGTGCTGGCTGGAACGTGATCAAAGTGATTTGGGGCGGTCGTTGGGATGAACTGCTGCGTCAGGACACCAGCGGCAAGCTGATTCAACTGATGAACGAAACCGTTGATGGCGATTATCAGACCTTCAAATCCCGTAACGGCGCTTACGTGCGTGAGCACTTCTTCGGTAAATATCCGGAAACCGCAGCGCTGGTGAAAGACTGGTCAGACGAAGAGATCTTCGCGCTGAACCGCGGCGGCCACGATCCGAAGAAAGTCTATGCTGCACTGAAAAAAGCGCAGGACACCAAAGGTCAGCCAACGCTGATTCTGGCACATACCATCAAAGGTTATGGTATGGGTGACACTGCCGAAGGTAAAAACATCGCGCACCAGGTTAAGAAGATGAACATGGATGGCGTTCGCTACATCCGCGATCGCTTCAATGTGCCGGTTGCCGACGACAAAATCGAAGAGCTGCCATATGTCACCTTCGAGAAAGGTTCTGAAGAGTACAACTATCTGCACGGTCAGCGTGAGAAGTTGGGTGGCTACCTGCCAACGCGTCAGGCGGAGTTCAGCGAGAAGCTGGAAATGCCTACGCTGGATGAGTTCCGTCCACTGCTGGAAGAGCAGAACAAAGAGATCTCAACCACTATCGCTTTCGTGCGTGCCCTGAACGTGATGCTGAAGAACAAGTCGATCAAAGATCGTCTGGTTCCGATCCTCGCGGACGAAGCGCGTACCTTCGGTATGGAAGGTCTGTTCCGTCAGATTGGTATCTACAGCCCGAACGGTCAGCAGTACACCCCGCAGGACCGCGAGCAGGTTGCTTACTATAAAGAAGACGAGAAAGGCCAGATTCTGCAGGAAGGGATCAACGAGCTGGGCGCAGGTTCATCCTGGCTGGCTGCGGCGACCTCTTACAGCACCAACAACCTGCCGATGATTCCGTTCTACATCTATTACTCGATGTTCGGCTTCCAGCGCATCGGCGATCTGATGTGGCTGGCCGGCGATATGCAGGCACGCGGCTTCCTGGTTGGCGGTACTTCAGGTCGTACTACCCTGAACGGCGAAGGTCTGCAGCACGAAGATGGTCACAGCCACATTCAGTCGCTGACTATCCCGAACTGTATCTCTTACGATCCGTCTTACGCGTATGAAATTGCGGTCATCATGCAAGATGGTCTGGTGCGTATGTACGGCGAAGCGCAGGAAAACATCTACTACTACATCACCACGCTGAACGAAAACTACCACATGCCTGCGATGCCGCAGGGTGCGGAAGAGGGTATCCGCAAGGGTATCTACAAGCTGGAAACCGTAGACGGTAGCAAAGGCAAAGTGCAGCTGCTGGGTTCAGGTTCAATTCTGCGTCACGTGCGTGAAGCCGCGCAGATCCTGGCGAAAGATTACGGCATCGGTTCTGACGTCTACAGCGTGACCTCGTTCACCGAGCTGGCGCGTGATGGTCAGGATTGTGAGCGCTGGAACATGCTGCATCCAACAGAAACCCCGCGCGTTCCGTACATCGCTCAGGTGATGAACGAAGCACCGGCCGTCGCATCAACCGACTACATGAAGCTGTTCGCAGAACAGGTTCGCAGCTACGTGCCTTCTAGCGATTATCGCGTATTAGGTACCGATGGCTTCGGTCGTTCCGACAGCCGTGAAAACCTGCGTCACCACTTCGAAGTGGATGCATCGTATGTGGTTGTGGCTGCGCTGGGTGAGCTGGCTAAACGCGGCGAAATCGATAAGAAAGTGGTGGCAGAAGCAATCACCAAGTTCAATATCGACGCCGATAAAGTTAACCCGCGTCTGGCTTAAGAGGTAAGAGAGTAATGGCTATCGAAATTAACGTACCGGACATCGGGGCAGACGAAGTTGAAGTCACCGAAATCCTGGTAAAGGTGGGCGACAAAGTTGAAGCTGAACAGTCGCTGATCACCGTGGAAGGCGATAAAGCCTCCATGGAAGTGCCTTCGCCGCAGGCGGGCGTGGTTAAAGAGATCAAAATCTCTACCGGCGACAAAGTAGAAACCGGCAAACTGATCATGATCTTTGAAGCTGAAGGTGGCGCAGAAGCGGCGCCAGCGCCAGCCGAAGAGAAGAAAGCGGAAGCCGCTCCTGCTCCAGCAGCCGCTGCTGCTGCGGTCAGCAAAGAGGTCAACGTACCGGACATCGGCGGCGACGAAGTTGAAGTCACTGAGATCCTGGTCAAAGTTGGCGACAAAGTTGCCGCTGAGCAGTCGCTGATCACCGTTGAAGGCGACAAAGCCTCAATGGAAGTCCCAGCACCGTTCGCGGGCGTGGTGAAAGAGATCAAAATCGCCACCGGCGATAAAGTGAACACCGGCTCACTGATCATGGTGTTCGAAGCAGAAGGCGCAGCGCCAGCCGCTGCCGCTCCAGCAGCCAAACAGGAAGCCGCACCAGCTGCAGCACCTGCGGCTTCTGGCGCGAAAGACGTCAACGTGCCGGACATTGGTGGCGACGAAGTTGAAGTCACCGAGATTCTGGTGAAAGTGGGCGACAAAGTCGCTGCTGAGCAATCACTGATCGTGGTTGAAGGTGACAAAGCCTCAATGGAAGTGCCTGCACCGTTCGCCGGTACCGTGAAAGAGTTGAAAGTGGCGACTGGCGATAAAGTCAGCACCGGTAAACTGATCATGGTGTTCGAAGTGGAAGGCGCGGCACCGGCTGCAGCGCCTGCCGCTAAGCAGGAAGCAGCTCCAGCGGCAGAAGCAGCGAAACCTGCAGCGGCTCCAGCAGCAGCGAAAGCCGATGCAAAAGGCGAGTTCGCTGAGAACGACGCTTATGTACACGCTACGCCGGTGATTCGTCGCCTGGCGCGCGAGTTCGGTGTGAATCTGGCGAAAGTCAAAGGCACCGGCCGTAAAGGTCGCATCCTGAAAGAAGACGTGCAGACTTACGTCAAAGATGCGGTGAAACGCGCTGAAGCGGCTCCGGCTGCTGCAGCTAGCGGCGGAAGCCTGCCAGGTCTGTTGCCTTGGCCGAAAGTGGACTTCAGCAAGTTCGGCGAAATCGAAGAAGTTGAACTGGGTCGTATCCAGAAAATCTCCGGTGCCAACCTGAGCCGTAACTGGGTGGTGATCCCGCACGTTACGCACTTCGACAAAACCGATATCACCGACCTGGAAGCGTTCCGCAAACAGCAGAATGCCGAAGCTGAGAAACGCAAACTGGATGTGAAATTCACGCCAGTGGTGTTCATTATGAAAGCCGTTGCCGCTGCTCTTGAGCAGATGCCACGCTTCAACAGTTCACTGTCTGAAGATGCACAGAAACTGACGCTGAAGAAATACATCAACATCGGTGTGGCAGTCGATACGCCAAACGGTCTGGTGGTTCCAGTGTTCAAAGATGTGAACAAGAAAGGCATCACTGAACTGTCTCGCGAGCTGATGGCGATTTCGAAGAAAGCGCGTGATGGCAAGCTGACCGCTGGCGACATGCAGGGCGGTTGCTTCACCATCTCCAGCCTTGGCGGCCTGGGCACCACGCACTTCGCGCCAATCGTCAACGCGCCTGAAGTGGCTATCCTCGGTGTTTCCAAGTCAGCGATGGAGCCGGTATGGAACGGTAAAGAGTTTGAGCCGCGTCTGATGATGCCGATCTCACTCTCCTTCGACCACCGCGTGATCGACGGTGCTGATGGTGCGCGCTTTATCACCATCATCAACAACACACTGTCCGACATTCGCCGTTTGGTGATGTGAAGTTAATCAAGGCCGGCGAAAGCCGGCCTTGTTGTAAGCATTCAATGTTGCCGCGGTTGGCAGTTTGTTAACAATTCTGTAAACTCTCGCGGTGAAATGTCCCGGCGGATATAGGGCATTAGAGCTTGGGAAAAGCTTTCTCCTGACTGCCGGTAATCAAACAAGAGGTCATGATGAGTACAGAGATTAAAACTCAAGTCGTGGTACTTGGGGCAGGTCCTGCAGGTTACTCTGCAGCCTTCCGTTGCGCTGATTTAGGTCTGGAAACCGTAATCGTTGAGCGTTACAGCACCCTCGGCGGTGTTTGTCTGAACGTAGGCTGTATCCCGTCAAAAGCGCTGCTGCACGTCGCCAAAGTGATCGACGAAGCAAAAGCCCTGGAAGAGCACGGTATCGTGTTTGGCCAGCCGCAAACTGACATCGACAAAATTCGTTCGTGGAAAGAGAAGGTTATTAACCAGCTCACTGGCGGCCTCGCGGGTATGGCGAAAGGTCGTAAAGTGAAAGTGGTAACGGGCCTCGGCAAATTCACCGGTGCTAACACGCTGGTGGTTGAAGGTGAAGGTGGCGCAACCACCATTAACTTCGATAACGCGATTATCGCGGCCGGTTCTCGTCCAATCGAACTGCCATTCATTCCGCACAATGATCCGCGCGTGTGGGACTCTACCGATGCGCTGGAACTGAAAGAAGTGCCGAAGCGTCTGCTGGTAATGGGCGGCGGTATCATTGGTCTGGAAATGGCCACCGTTTATAAAGCGTTGGGTTCAGAGATCGACGTGGTTGAGATGTTCGACCAGGTGATTCCGGCTGCCGATAAAGACGTGGTGAAAGTCTTCACCAAGCGTATCAGCAAGAAATTCAACCTGATGCTGGAAACCAAAGTTACCGCTGTTGAAGCGAAAGACGACGGTATTTACGTTTCGATGGAAGGCAAAAAAGCCCCAGCCGATGCACAGCGTTACGACGCGGTGCTGGTGGCAATTGGTCGCGTACCGAACGGTAAAGGCCTTGATGCCGGTAAAGCTGGCGTGGAAGTGGACGATCGCGGCTTCATCCGCGTCGACAAGCAGATGCGCACCAACGTACCGCACATCTATGCTATCGGTGACATCGTGGGTCAGCCAATGCTGGCGCACAAAGGTGTGCACGAAGGCCACGTAGCGGCGGAAGTGATCTCGGGCCTGAAGCACTACTTCGATCCGAAGGTGATTCCATCCATTGCATACACCGAGCCAGAAGTTGCCTGGGTTGGTCTGACCGAGAAAGAAGCCAAAGAGAAAGGCATCAGCTACGAAGTGTCCACCTTCCCGTGGGCAGCTTCAGGCCGTGCTATCGCGTCTGATTGTGCGGACGGCATGACCAAGCTGATTTTCGACAAAGAAACTCACCGTGTTATCGGTGGTGCGATTGTCGGTACCAACGGCGGCGAGCTGCTGGGTGAAATCGGTCTGGCGATTGAAATGGGCTGTGATGCCGAAGATATCGCTCTTACCATTCACGCGCACCCAACGCTGCATGAATCAGTTGGTCTGGCGGCCGAAGTGTTCGAAGGTAGCATCACTGACCTGCCGAACCCAAAAGCGAAAAAGAAATAAGTTTGCGCTTTGAATAAAAAACGGCTCCTTTATGGAGCCGTTTTTTATTAGTGGTTCTATTTAAATAAACAAGTAAAAAAGGCGCGTGAGCTACTTTATGAGTCATGCCGGAATAGCGGGAGCGAACTCCCGCTAGTGAAGTTTTACTGTTGTGCTTCGTAAGCCATAACAGCCGATAATTCAGCAGTGAATATTCGTAATCGTAATTCACAGAGTGAACTGCGATTAACCAGACACAATCCTAATAGAATGAGCCCGCTGATAATCAGCTTGCTGAATATTGACTTCATAGTCACGTTCCTCTTGATTTAGCACGAGCAAGCGACTACCCTGACATTTCTCACGTGTAGGGTAGTTCGCTTGCCCGTGCGGTTAATGAAAGTTAACTGCACGGTTTTACGCTCCACAACCCACCTCAATCTTTTCAGCTTGAAGCAAGTTGCCTCAAGCGCCCGCAGGCAGTCTACGCCAAACTTCTTTTATTTCACCTTAAATTTTAAATTATTTATAATTAATGGATTTATATATTATCTGATCATTTAAATAGAACGCGTAATGGATATTTTTAATTAAAGGTTAAATTCTTTAAGCCAATCAATAAAATGCCTTAGTGGTGCTGATAGATATTTCCGGCTCGGATAGTAAAGCCAAAAACCTTCTTCTACCTGAGTGAACTCTGCCAGTATTTCCACTAACTCACCGCGAATTAAATTTTCCCGCACCGTACCTTCATGCAGAAAGGCAATGCCTACGCCTGCACGCGCTGCCTGTAGTATTCGCTCATTATTATCAAGCACCAGCGATCCTTTTACCGCCACTTCCTGTTTGCGGCCATCCTGCCAGAATTCCCAGCGATAACGTCGGCCACTGGGAAAGCGTCGCTCAATGCAGGGAAATTGCAGCAGCTCAGCCGGTTGCTGTGGCGCACCATGCTGCGCAATAAACGCCGGGCTCGCCACCGCCAGCGCCCGCATCGCTGCGCCAAACGGCACCGCCACCATATCCTGCGCCAATACATCGCCGTAGCGCACACCGGCATCAAATCCGGCCTCTACGATATCCAGCAGTGAATCATTGCTGTCGATCTCCAGCGTAATCTCGGGATAGCGCAGCAAGAACGGCAAAATCAGCGTATCGAAGAACAGCGCTTCCGCCGATCGCGGCATGCTAATGCGCAATACGCCGCGTGGATCGCTGCGCCAGTCGTTGAGCTCGTCCACCGCTTGCGACAGATCGGCAAGCGCAGGCTGAATGCGCTGCAAAAAGCGTTCTCCGGCTTCGGTGAGCGCCACTTTGCGCGTGGTGCGATTGAGTAGCCGCACGCCTAAACGCGCTTCGAAATGGCGCATCGCGTGGCTCAGACTGGAGGGCGTGACGTTGCGCTCCTCCGCCGCTTTACGAAAGCTCAGATGCTGCGCGATAGCAGCAAACATCTCCAGTTCCTGCATTGACGCACGGTATTTATTCATTGCTGAGTTTTACTCACTAAATCGGCAAAAATACCTCAATTGTTGCCGCGATTGCTGAGGTTTATAACATTAACACCAACAGCGAAGAGGATTAAACAATGCAACAACGTCAATTAGGCAATCAGGGATTACAGGTTTCGGCGCTGGGATTAGGCTGCATGGGCATGAGCTTCGCCTATGGGCAGAACGATGAAAAACAGGCGCTGAACACGCTGGCGCGGGCGTTTGAGTTGGGCGTGAATTTCCTCGATACCGCAGAAGTATATGGTCCATTCACCAACGAGAGCTTGTTGGCAAAAGCAATAAAAGGGCGCAGCGATATCAAAGTCGCCACCAAGTTTGGTTTTCGCATTACCGATCAGGGCGAAGGTTGGGAACGAATTACTGGGGTGAATAGCGATCCGGCGCATATTCGACGTGCGGTCGAAGGATCTTTGCAGCGTCTCGGAGTGGAAACTATTGAATTGCTCTATCAGCATCGTCTCGATCCGGCGGTGCCGATTGAAGAGGTAGTGGGCGTGATGGCCGATCTGGTGCGGGAAGGGAAGGTGAAGTATCTCGGTTTGTCTGAGGTTTCATCCGCCACCTTGCGCCGCGCACATGCGGTGCATCCGATTTCGGCGCTGCAAAGCGAATATTCGCTGTGGTCACGCGATCCAGAGCAAGATGTCCTCGCTACCTGCCGTGAATTGAACGTCGGCTTTGTGCCGTATAGCCCGCTGGGGCGCGGTTTCCTGACCGGGAAATTCCCGGCCGCCACAACCTTAGCGGAAGATGATTTCCGTCGTTCACTGCCGCGTTTTCAGCAGGATGCGCAGGCGCATAACCAAAAGTTAGTGAATCAGCTCACTGAGATGGCTGCAGGTTATGACGCAACCGCCGCTCAGCTGGCGTTGGCGTGGGTGCTGGCAAAAGGCGAGTTTATTGTGCCGATTCCCGGCGCCAGCAAAATCGCCCATCTGGAACAGCACTGCATCGCCGATGATTTAGCAATACGTCATGCTGATGTCGCCACGCTGGATGAGGTGTTTAGCGAGAAAAACATTCTGGGCAAACGCTATAACGACAGCGAGTTTGTGCTGGTCGATCGTTAAAACTCTTCCCCGAAAATGAGAACAAGCAGGCTTTCAAAGCCTGCTTTTTTATGTGATCCCGCTCAATTTGCAGATGAAGCTGCTAAAAAACGCACGGATGTTGCTTTTTTGTAAACAGATTAACAATCAGGCGAAATGCTGCTATGCTGCCCCACGCGGAACCGGGCACCTCACCCTACTGTTCGACAGCATCAAGGGGTGCACCGGAAAGCTATACAATGAGAGCGAGGAGAACGTCGTGCTAGAAGAATACCGTAAGCACGTTGCCGAGCGTGCTGCCCAGGGAATCGTACCTAAGCCGTTAGATGCTTCCCAGATGGCCGCGCTGGTTGAACTGCTAAAAAACCCGCCAGCGGGTGAAGAAGAATTCCTTACCGACCTGTTGGTCAATCGTGTTCCACCAGGTGTTGATGAAGCGGCGTATGTAAAAGCCGGTTTCCTGGCAGCTGTCACTAAGGGCGAAGCCCACTCTCCTCTGGTTACTCGCGAAAAAGCCGTTGAGCTGCTGGGCACCATGCAGGGCGGTTATAACATCCATGCGCTGATTGAAGCGTTAGAAGATGAAGCCTTAGCGCCGATCGCTGCCGAAGCCCTGTCTCACACGCTGCTGATGTTCGATAACTTCTACGATGTCGAAGAGAAAGCCAAAGCGGGTAACCCACACGCGAAAAAAATCATCCAGTCCTGGGCCGATGCCGAATGGTTCCTGAAGCGTCCAAAACTGGCTGAAAAAATCACCACCACCGTGTTCAAAGTGACCGGCGAAACCAACACCGACGACCTCTCTCCGGCGCCGGATGCATGGTCACGTCCGGATATTCCACTGCACGCGCTGGCAATGCTGAAAAATGCCCGTGAAGGCATCGAACCCGACGATGCTGGTAACATTGGCCCGATCAAACAGATCGAAGCACTGCAGACCAAAGGCTTTCCGCTGACCTATGTTGGCGACGTGGTCGGTACCGGTTCTTCACGTAAATCCGCCACCAACTCGGTGCTGTGGTTTATGGGCGACGATATCCCTTACGTGCCAAACAAAAAGGGCGGCGGTCTGTGCCTCGGCGGTAAAATTGCTCCCATCTTCTTCAACACCATGGAAGATGCGGGTGCCTTGCCGATCGAGCTTGACGTTGATCGTCTGAACATGGGCGATGTCATCGACGTTTACCCGTACAAAGGCGAAGTGCGCAATCACGAAACTGATGAAGTGCTGGCAACCTTCGAGCTGAAGACCGACGTGCTGCTGGACGAAGTCCGTGCTGGCGGTCGTATTCCGCTGATCATCGGTCGTGGCCTGACCACCAAAGCGCGCGAGTCATTGGGTCTGCCGCACAGCGATGTATTCGTGCAAGCCAAAGATGTTGCCGCCAGCACCCGTGGTTACTCACTGGCGCAGAAAATGGTTGGCCGCGCGTGCGGCGTAGACGGTGTCCGTCCGGGCGCGTACTGCGAACCAAAAATGACCTCAGTCGGTTCTCAGGACACCACCGGTCCAATGACCCGTGATGAACTGAAAGACCTGGCGTGCCTCGGCTTCTCTGCTGACCTGGTAATGCAGTCATTCTGTCACACCGCCGCTTATCCGAAGCCGGTTGACGTGACCACACACCATACGCTGCCAGACTTCATCATGAACCGTGGCGGCGTCTCGCTGCGTCCAGGTGATGGCGTTATCCACAGCTGGCTGAACCGCATGCTGCTGCCCGATACCGTTGGTACCGGCGGTGACTCGCACACCCGTTTCCCAATCGGTATTTCCTTCCCGGCAGGTTCTGGTCTGGTAGCGTTTGCTGCTGCGACCGGCGTAATGCCGCTGGATATGCCGGAATCGGTGCTGGTGCGCTTCAAAGGCGAAATGCAGCCGGGCATCACCCTGCGCGATCTGGTACACGCGATTCCGCTGTACGCGATCAAAGCGGGCCTGCTGACCGTTGAGAAGAAAGGTAAGAAAAACATCTTCTCTGGCCGCGTGCTGGAAATCGAAGGTCTGCCGAAACTGAAAGTAGAGCAGGCATTTGAGCTGACCGATGCCTCGGCGGAGCGTTCTGCTGCAGGCTGTACCATCAAGCTGGATAAAGAGCCGATTATCGAGTACCTGAACTCGAACATCGTGCTGCTGAAGTGGATGATCTCAGAAGGCTACGGCGATCGTCGTACGCTGGAGCGCCGCATTGAAGGCATGCAGAAATGGCTGGCCGATCCGCAACTGCTGGAAGGCGATGCGGATGCGGAATACGCGGCGGTGATCGACATCGATCTGGCCGAGATTAAAGAGCCGATTCTGTGTGCACCGAACGATCCAGACGACGCGCGTTGGTTGTCTGACGTGCAGGGCGAGAAGATCGACGAAGTGTTCATCGGTTCGTGCATGACCAACATTGGTCACTTCCGCGCGGCCGGTAAACTGCTGGATGCCCATAAAGGCCAGCTGCCAACCCGCTTGTGGGTTGCGCCGCCAACCAAAATGGACGCCGCACAGCTGACCGAAGAGGGCTACTACAGCGTCTTCGGTAAGAGCGGTGCGCGTATCGAGATTCCGGGCTGTTCACTGTGCATGGGTAACCAGGCGCGTGTGGCGGACGGCGCGACGGTGGTTTCCACCTCGACCCGTAACTTCCCGAACCGTCTGGGTACCGGCGCGAACGTCTTCCTGGCGTCGGCTGAACTGGCGGCGGTCGCTTCGCTGCTTGGCAAGCTGCCAACGCCGGATGAGTATCAGCAGTTCATGCTGCAGGTTGATAAGACCGCGGCTGACACTTATCGCTATCTCAACTTTGATCAGCTGGGACAATACACTGAAAAAGCGGATAGCGTGATCTTCCAGACTGCCGTTTAATCGGCTATCGGGATGAACAAGGGGACGATGAAGATCGTCCCTTTTTTTATGCCCTTTTTTCCGCTGACATCTCCAGGCATAATGCGAGCGCGATCCCACTTTATTCAGCGTGCTGCGCACAAAATGCACTAACACGGTGCCGCACGGCGCGTCATCAGTATGAGGCAAACCCATGGAGTACGAATTTCTGCGTGATTTGACCGGTCAGGTCAAAGTGCGTATGTCGATGGACCACGAAGCGGTGGGGCACTGGTTCAACGAAGAGGTCAAAGACAATCTGCCGTTGCTGGATGAGGTTGAGGCTGCTGCCCAGCAGGTGAAAGGCACCATTAATCAGTGGCAGCGCGTTGGGCATGAATACACGCTGTGGCTGGATGAAGAAGAGGTGATGATTCGTGCCAACCAGCTGGCGCTGGAAGATGACGGCATGGAAGAGGGCATGACCTATTACGATGAAGAGAGCCTCTCTTTCTGTGGCGTCGAAGATTTTCTCGCGGTGATTGCCGCTTATCGGCTGTTTATCGCCGGTAAATAACGTAGGGTCGCCATTCATGAACTGCACCCCAAATGTTGGACCATAATCTGAC